>CAYSKY010000030.1:0-4643 GCA_964431425.1 uncultured Burkholderiales bacterium | reverse complement strand
GGCTGAAAACGCGGGTGTGCCTGCAAAAATCAGCTTCTGTGCCAAAAATGCTCCCTGAAAACAAAAACGCCGGCCTCAAAGCCGGCGTTGATCGTTCGCTACGTCTGAATCAGGCGCGGGCTGCTACCCGGCGCGCCGGAGTGGCCATCTCCACCTCCCGATCAAGCTCACGCTGCCGCTTGATCAACTTGTTCTTGATGCGGTTCGATTTCAGCGGAGACAAATATTCCACGAATACGTGCCCGTCAAGATGGTCGATTTCATGTTGGATACAAACTGCAAGCATCCCGGACGCATTGATCGTGAAGCGCTGGCCGTCGCGGTCCAGGGCGGTGACCATGACGGTTTCCGCCCGCTCGACCTTGTCGTAGAACCCGGGCACTGAAAGGCAGCCCTCTTCATTGACGGCGGTACCTTCTTTTTTGATGATTTCCGGGTTGATAAACACGCGGAGCTGGTTACGCTCTTCAGACACATCAATCACCATGATCCGCTTGAGTTCTCCCACCTGCGTGGCGGCAAGCCCAATACCTGGCGCTTCGTACATGGTTTCGGCCATATCATCGACTAACTTCTTGATTTTGTTATCGATGATCTTGACTGGCTCGGCGATGCGCGCGAGGAAGGGATCGGGGTAGGTAATAACGTCCAGAATGGCCATATTTGCTTGCGAATTGAATAAATTAGGTGCAGAATCTTCAGAGACAACTTTAAGTTTAGGGCGGCCTACTGACTTACAAGTCTAGTGGAAGTCGACCTTTCTGGCAAATTTACGGGGACGAAACCTGGGATATCCCGCCCCCAAAATACCCCATGACACAGTGAGAATCGCCATGAAGAAAAGCAAGCTCACACTTCTCTTAGTCTTGTCATTGACTGGATTTGTTCCTGTTCTGGGGGCCGCTCAGGCCGCGCCGGGTGCGAAAACCGAGTCATCTGCGGCTAAAAGTGCCGAAAAGAAAAAGTCTGCGCCGACTCAGCTTGCGTTGGCCGATGATGCCCCGACGACATATACCGTGGTCAAAGGCGATACGCTCTGGGACATTTCCGGCCGATTCCTTAAGGAGCCGTGGCGCTGGCCCGAGATATGGAACATGAACCGCGAGCAGGTCAAAGACCCGCACTGGATCTATCCTGGCGACCAGATCAAGCTTTCGTTCGACGCGAGTGGCAAACCGATGCTATCCGTCAATGGCAGCTCTGGCGGAGGCTTTGGGGGCGTACCAGGCGGAACGGTCAAGTTGAACCCCCAGATTCGCACCGACAGAATCGCGCTTGCAATCCCGTCGATTCCTTCCAAGGTCATTGGTCCTTTCCTTTCGTTGCCGCTCGTCATCGAAAAGGATGCGATGGCCAACTCGCCCCGAATTGTCGCGGCGGAAGATGGGCGGGTGATTATTGGAGCGGGCAATATTGCTTACGCCATCGGTCTGAACCCCAATCAAGGCACGAAGTGGCAAGTTTACCGGCCCGGAAAAGACCTGCTTGATCCCGTTACCAGCGAAGTGCTTGGTGTGGAAGCTACCTACCTTGGGGAGGCACGTGTCACCAAGTTTGGTGAAAGCTCCACGTTGGAAATCCTTCGATCCACGCAGGAGATCAACCGCGGCGACCGGTTGACGCCCACGCTGGAAGCGACATTGCCGTCCTACAGCCCCAGGGCGCCCGAGAAGTCAGTCAAGGGCGCGATCGTGTCTGTGCTCAGCGGCGTTAACGATGCCGCACAATATTCGGTCGTTGCTCTCAACCTTGGCAGGCGCGACGGAATGGAAATCGGTCACGTGCTCGCAACCCTTCAAAAGGGCGAAACAGTGAGCACCTCTGAGGAAAACGATAACCCTTCGTCATTCCGTCTTTCTTCGCTGTTCGGCAGCACATCAGACGCGAGCAAGACGGATGCAGCCAATGCCAACGCGGAAGTAAAACTGCCTGACGAGCGAAACGGCCTGGCGTTTGTTTTCCGGGTGTTCGACAAAATTTCTTACGCTTTGATCATGTCGAGCCGGCGGCCCCTCAAGGTGGGTGACGTCGTACAAACGCCCTGATACGACTTCATGCCGCTGCCTCCTGCAGGCGCAGAGCCGGAGGCTTGGCTCGCGCTTGATCTGATCCCGGGCCTGGGACCCGACCATTACCGTCGTCTGCTTTCCCAATTTGGGTCGCCAGGATCGGTGCTTGCGCAACCTACTTCTGTATTGGCTCCCGTCGTTGGCAAAAAGATGGCGGATGCGATTCGCCTTGGCGCGGACGCTTCCAGAATTGCCGCCGCGCTGACGTGGCTGAGGGAAGCCAACAATCACCTGTTGACGCTGGCTGACGAGGACTACCCGCCCTCTTTGCTCGAGACGGCTGACCCACCGGTTGTGCTGTATCTGAAGGGGCGCCGGGAGTTGATCCGGAGGCGGTCCATTGCCGTGGTGGGGAGCCGGAATGCAACGCCGGTAGGCAACCAGAACGCCGAGGCGTTTGCCAAATCTCTTTCAGAGGCCGGGCTGACAATTGTGTCAGGCCTCGCGATGGGAATTGACGCCGCTGCCCACCGCGGCGGCCTGCAGGGATCTGGCTCGTCCATTGCCGTTGTCGGTACCGGGCTGGACCTGGTGTATCCCAGACGCAACAAGCAACTCGCCCATGAAATGGCCGAGCAGGGGCTGTTGATCTCGGAGTTCTCGCTCGGGACGCCCGCTCTTGCCCCCAACTTTCCGCGCCGGAACCGGATTATCAGCGGGATATCAAACGGCGTACTGGTCGTCGAGGCCGCGTTGGCTTCAGGCTCCCTTATCACCGCCAGACTTGCGGGCGAGCAGGGGCGGGACGTTTTCGCCATCCCCGGCTCAATACACTCGCCATTTTCGAAAGGTTGCCACCTTCTAATTAAACAAGGCGCCAAGCTGGTAGATGAAGCGATGGATATCCTGGTAGAGATGGGGTATGAGCCTCAATCAATGCATGAGAAGGTTTCTGTAGCCCGTGACGTGACGGGTTCGGAAGTCACCGAAGGTGCCATCGAGCCGGTCTTGAAAGCCCTGGGATATGACCCCATGACGGTTGAATCCATCATTGCAGCGGCAGGATTGCCGGCGCAGGTTGTGTTGGGCCGGTTGACCGAACTCGAGTTGGATGGTGCGGTCTCATCGCTGCCGGGCGGTAAATACCAGCGCATCCGTTAGTATTCATGGCCAGCCGCCGGGGCGCGCTGATACAACCCGTTCACGCTATTCTTGCGATAAAGCGCGAACCCTGCTTATCATTTGTCCCCTTCCGCCGATTTCGCTTTCGGCGCCGACCGTAATTTGAATCCAAGAGCATCCGAATTTATGGGCAAGTCCCTGATCATCGCTGAAAAACCTTCCGTCGCAAACGACATTGCAAAAGCGCTGGGGGGCTTTACAAAACAGAAGGACTTTTTTGAAAGCGACACGTATGTATTGTCATCGGCGGTTGGCCACCTTGTCGAAATCGGGATGCCGGATGAAGAAGAGGTAAAGCGCGGCAAATGGACATTTGCCCATCTGCCTGCCATTCCTTCTTACTTTCAACTCAAGCCGATTGAGAAAACTGAAGACCGTTTGAAGCAACTCCTGAAGCTTCTTAAGCGCAAGGATGTAGACGGCATCATCAACGCGTGTGATGCAGGAAGGGAAGGGGAACTGATCTTCCGGTACATCATCCAGTATGCAAAAGCCAAGCAGCCAATTAGGCGCCTCTGGCTGCAGTCGATGACGCAAAACGCGATTCGCGACGGATTCAAGAATTTGGAAGAAGGGGCGTCCTACGACTCGCTTGCCGACGCGGCCGTCTGCCGTTCGGAATCGGATTGGCTTGTTGGCATCAACGGAACCCGGGCGATGACCGCTTTCAATTCCAAATCCGGCGGTTTTCAGCTGACAACCGTAGGTCGCGTTCAGACGCCAACACTGGCGATTCTTGTTGAGCGCGAGGAGAAGATCAAGGCGTTCCGGCCGCGCAATTATTGGGAAGTTCACGCCGTCTTCGATGCGGCCGCCGGCAGCTATTCTGCGCGGTGGTTTGATGAGAAATTCAAAAAGGCCGAAGATGAAATGCTCAGGGCCGACCGCATTTGGGACGAAAAACAGGCGCAGGCAATTGTCACCAAGTGCCTCGGGAAAACCGGGATTGTCGAGGAGGAATCCAAGCCGACCAGCCAGGCTTCGCCTCTGCTATTCGATCTGACTTCATTGCAACGTGAGGCTAATTCGCGCTTTGGTCTGTCGGCAAAAACCACTTTGAGTCTCGCCCAGGCCCTCTACGAAAAACACAAGGTGCTGACCTATCCGAGAACAGATGCCCGTGCGCTACCGGAGGACTACCTTCCTACTGTAAAAGACACGCTGGCAATGCTCAAAGAGGGCGATTACAACGTTTTTGCCAAGAAAATACTTGATGCGAAATGGGTAAAGCCAAATAAGCGCATTTTTGATAACTCGAAGATCTCAGACCATTTCGCCATCATTCCGACACAGCAAGCGCCCAAGTCATTGAACGAGCTCGAGGCGAAGTTGTATGACTTCGTCGTTAAGCGATTTCTTGCCGTGTTCTACCCTAGCGCGGAGTTTTTGCAGACGACTCGAATCACCCGTGTAGAGACTGAGGCCTTCAAGTCTGAAGGTAAGGTGTTGGTC
>CAYSKY010000029.1:5931-14914 GCA_964431425.1 uncultured Burkholderiales bacterium | reverse complement strand
CACCTGGTGGGGCGACGAGAGCGGCAACATCCTGTCCAAGAAAATCGTCGACGCCGCCGATCGCGGTGTGAAAGTCCGGTTGATCGTCGATGACCTGTCGACGCTGATGATGTCCGAGACCGAGCCCGGCATCCGCGACCGCGCCTTTTCCCTTCTGGATGCGCATCCAAACATTGAAGTGCGGGTGTTCAACGCGTGGCAACAGCGCACCCTGGCCGGCCGCACTCTGGAGGCGCTGGCACGCATGGAGCGGCTCAACCATCGCATGCACAACAAGCTGTTCATCGCTGACACGCGCGCCACCATCATCGGCGGGCGCAACATCGGCAATGACTATTTCGGGCTGGCCAGGGAGCTCAATTTTCGCGATCTCGATGTGCTGGGTATCGGTCCGGTGGCAAGGCAGGCCGCGGGCGTATTTGACCAATTCTGGGCCAGCGAATGGGTGACGCCACTGGTCAGAATTTCCGATCCCGTCAAACTGGCCGAATTGCGCCGGGAGCAGTTGGCCATGAAGCGGGAACTGGTTGCCGCCGATGCACTCAGGCGCTTTTCGATCGACCCGAAGGATCGTGAGCAGGAACTGCAGGTGCTGGTTGCCCGGATGCACGCGGGTTCCAGCCGCGTGCACACGGACTCGCCTGACCTCAATGTGAAGGCACATCACATGCCGCAGGCCTTTCGTGCGCTGATGGGCACGGCCAGGAAGGAAGTGCTGATCACCAACGCATACCTCATTCCGGATGACCAGGCGGTGGCATCCCTGAAGGCACTGACCGGCCGCCAGGTGCGCGTGCGGATCCTGACCAACTCGCTGGCCACGCACGACGTGCCGGCAGTCAACAGCCATTACAAACAATGGCGCGGGCCACTGATTGATGCCGGCGTGGAACTGTTCGAGGCGAGGCATGATGCGGCCGTCCGCCGCCAGGTGGTCGACACGCCGCCGACGGCGGCGGATCACATGGGATTGCATGTGAAGGCCATGGTGATCGACCGCGAAAGGGTGTTCATCGGCTCCATGAATCTCGACCCGCGCTCGGAGAACATCAACAGCGAAATGGGCGTGATCATCGACAGCCCCGGTCTGGCCGGCGAATTGGCGGCCATCATGGATCGCGATATGACCGGCGACAACGCGTGGCGGGTTGCGCGCGATGCGTCCGGATCGCTGACATGGACGGCCAATGGCGATGTGCGCAACTCCCAGCCTTCGCGGAATGCCATGCAGCACGTGCTGGATTTTTTCTTCATGCTGTTTCCGCGGGACCTGTACTAGCGGCCCCCGGTGCTGCCACGCGGCCCGCATCAGCGGCGCTCCTTTTCGGCCAGCACGTCTGCCACGACTTCCGCGGCGGCCTCGACAATGGCGGTGCGCGGCACGTCATCGCGAAACAGCGGCGCCAGCAGCGGCAGTGCGCGCGAAAGCGGATTGGCGATCGCCCAGTGGTCGGCGTTGATGTAACCCAGCAGCAGGCTGCCCGGTGCGATCTGGTCGTACCAGACCAGCTGGCCATCATTGCGCGGGTCAATGTAGGCCAGCGTACCGTAAGTGGCGCGGATGGCGGGGGAGACCCGTTCCGGATCCGGGGCTGCGACGATGGTGAACACCGGCACCGTCACCTTGTGGCGATGGTCGAACCACCATTGCATGCGGGTTTCACGCTGCAGGTCATCGAATTCGTCACCCGTGTTGGCCTTGCAGTTTGAAAGCGGCAACCCCGCCACCACGGTCTGGTAAAACGCTTTCAGGTTGTCGATCAGGTAAGTGCCGTTGACGGCACCCGCGACCGACACGACGGCGGCGATGCGCGGGTGCAGCGCCGGGTGATCGGCCACCAGTTGCAGCGCGTCGGGCATGCCCTTGGAATGCGCGAACAGGATCACCCGGCGGCCATCGTCCGGAAACGCGCGGATCATGGCGGCCAGCGCGGCGGCGTTCTCGCGGCTCGTGCCGCGACCGGGCGTGTTGAGGTAATCGGCCTGGAGGCCGCGCGCCCGCAGGTCCTGTTCCACGTCGGCAAACGGCCGGACGAGGCCGGCGACGCACTCGGAGAAGATGCCGGGCACAAAGGCGATGCGGTAGCGGGCAGCAAACGCGCCGCCCAGTTTGTGCTCGCCGCCCGCCGATGCCGGCGGCTCGGCCGCCAGCCGCTGCAGGATGTCAGTGCAGGCGTTGCCACCCGGTTCCAACCTGGCGCAGAGGGCGGCGCGGTACATGCCGCGCAGGTCACGGATGCCCGCGTCGGCCACGGTGGCATGCACGATGGGCTGCACGCGCTGCCAATCCTGCTTCGCGGGAAGGCTGGTGCAGCCGCCCGCCGCAATGCAGGTCGCCAGAATGAAAATCCGCGCAGGCAGGCGCATGGCTAGTTCATGCCCACGGTGGCTTCCATGCGGAAGAAGCCGTCTTCGCGCCGGCCCTGTTCGGTGCCACCGGGCAGGCGTGACGCTTCGGTGATATCAAAGTCAATCTTGGTGGCCTGCACGGCGCGGCAGGTCATGTAGGCGCGGGCGCGCAGCGATTCAAGTCGGTCCAATTGCGTGGAGGCCCAGTCCACCAGCGCCGCCTTGCGTCGGAACAGGCGGATATTGGACGCAAGGTCGGTTGCCTGCCGGGCACGCAGGTCGCGGGCGCATTCCAGGGTGCTGCGCCCCTCGCAGAAGGCCGGCCGTGGATTGGGTGGCAGGGATACGTTGATGCCCTGCAGGTCCTCGATGGCCTGTTCGATGCCCAGCAGCATCTCGTTCTGGTAGTGCTGGCCGTGCTCGAACATGATGCCCTGGCAGCTGTCGCACCAGTCGGCAAACTCCGCGAACAACCACTGCATCAGCGAGCCGCGCTTTTCCTTCTGGTCGCGGACGAGAGCCAGGTCGCGATCGCGGATGCGCGACAGCGGGACGCCGGCTGCGCTGCACACGTCGGCCTCCCAGGCCGCCAGCAGTCCGGCGTCCGTGCTTGGGGGCGCGTCGCCGGAGGGCATGAGTTCGGCGCGGACCATGATGCGGTTGGCAGCGGCGTCATGCAGAAAGGTGATGCGCCGGTACGAGATCGGCCAGTCGGAAAGCGAGCTGACGTTGAGTTCCAGCAGGTCGCGGGTGACGGTGGCCTTGTGCATGGCCCAGGAGCCGCGGTGGGTGTGCGCCGAGATGTACACCAGCGGGTGCGGCAGCTTCGTCATCAGTAGTCCCAGACGCAGCCGGGTGACTTCGCCCAGCTGGGCCCAGTTGTGGTGGCCGGCGAAGATGACGATATCGCCTGCCGCCGTCGCCTCCGTCATCCAGCGCTCAATCTGTTCGAGCTGGTCGTCCAGCACGTGGCCGAAATTGCCGGGGCTGATACCGCGCACCGTGTCGAGCAGGCTGACCACGGTATTAATCTGGTTGGTGTCCAGGCCGATGATGGTGACGAGTTTTGATGCGCCGGGCGCACGGGGCAGGCGCAGCTTCTGCATCAGGAATGACCGCGCAAAGTCCTTGCCGGGGATGAGGTTGCCTTCGATGGCTCCGATGTAGCCGAGCGGATCGTTGTTGCGCCAGCTGATGCGTTGCTCGCTGCCCGACTCGGTCACCTTCAGGTCGATGTGACTGTGTGGTCCTCTCGCAATCTCGGTCACGTAGGCGCGCAGATAGTCGGTTTTGTTCACCGCCTTGCCGGTGGCCTGCAAGCCGGTTTCCGCGGCGAGGTCGCCGCCGCGCCGGCACCCGCGGTCCCAGTTGGCGCTGCCGGGGTCGCGCAACCTGTCGGCGAGGTTGTAATTGAAAATGCCGAACATCAGGCCATCGTGGTTGCCGGGCAGGATGGCCACGGGCTGTTTTGCGCTTTTGAAAATTCTGGTCAGCCGTGCCAGTTCCGAACTGCAGGACATGTCCAGCACATCGCCCAGGTGCAGCAGCGGCATGGCGGGGTGGCTGTCGATCACCCACTCCAGCACACGCCGGCCAAACAGCGGCTGCTCCGGGGGGCGCTGGGTGACTTCGACAAAGGCATCCACCGCGCTGTCGTTCTCGTGCAGCGGAAAGCCGGTCGGCTCGTGCTCCTGCGTGTCGCCGATGGCGATCATCGGTTGGGTGAGCGCGACGAAATTGCCGGGCGCATCAGGTCCGGGCGGCTGCTGGAACAGGGCGCTGGCGCAGGAGGCGAGCCAAAGCGGCAACAACAACGCCATGCCGCTGCGAAGCCATGGGCGGGCTTGCGTCGGCCGCAGGTGAATGCGTCCGACTGCGAAACCCCAGCATTGGCGAGCCTTCCCAGCCAAAAATGGCCTGGAAGCCGCGCCAATGCTGGAGTTTTGTTGTCGGGTGATTCGATGCATGACGATTGCGGGCCTTTACTATTTCTGGTCAAGCTGCCAGACGCCGTTCCAACTGCTGGCGGGTCCCGTCAAGCCATGGCGCTCGCAGCGATCCAGCATGACCCGGGAAGGCTGGTCCTCCGCGTCGATTTCAAGGCAGGTTCGAAACGCGGCAGCCGCATCCCGCCATGCCTGCCCGCGGTATGCGGCGAGCGCCTGGCCGTAACGCTCCCTGAGCTGCAACTTGCCGGCGTCGGTCTGGCCGCTGACGCCCATCAATTCGAAAATGACAACCGGCTCGACGCGTCCCTTCACGGCAATCATGTCGATTTCACGAACCTCCATGCGGCCCCTTACCGCATCTGCGGTGGCGACGTTTATCAGGATGTGGGTGCCGTAAATGCGGTTGGCGCCCTCCAGTCTTGAAGCAAGATTCACCGTATCGCCGATGACCGTGTAGCTGCGTGACGTCTCTGAACCAATGTTTCCCACCACCACCTCGCCGGTGGAAATCCCGATGCGTGAGTCCAGTACAAAGTTGCTCTTGCGAAGTCCGGTGAGCTCGGGGAGCTCCATGCGCAGGGTTTGCAGGACTTCCACCTGGCGCAGGGCCGCCATGCAGGCAAGTGCCGCCTGGTCCCCGGCATCCACAAAGGGCGGTCCCCAGAACGCCATGATGGCGTCGCCGATATATTTGTCGACGATACCCAGCTGGTCCTGCACGCATTGCGACTGCAAACCGAAGTGCCGGTTGAGAAGTGTCACCATCAGCGCGGGCGTCAGGTGTTCGGAAAGATGGGTAAAGCCGACGAGGTCGCCGAAACTCACGGTCATGACCCGCTTTTCGCCGGTGTTGTCCTGTGCGCCGGGGGCCGCCAGCACCCGTTCCAGTACGCGCGGATCCACATATTTGCCAAAGGTCCGCTTGATCTCCTCCTTGGCCTGCAGTTCGCGCACGAAGTAGTTGAACGAGTCGGTCAGGTTGCCGATCTCGTCGCGCGACTCGACCGCAAGCTGGACCTCCAGGTGGCCGGCCCGGACATCGCGTATCGCGCGCGTCAGCGAGCGTACCGGGCGGGTGACGCGGCGTGCGACCCATGCCGCGATGAGCAAGCCCAGGGTGACGGCGGAGGCGGTGGCGCCGATGGTCAGCCAGCGGACAAGCTGCTGACGGGCTTCGGCGGCGCGGGCCGCCTGCCGGGTGAGCGCAGCCACATCCTCACTCAGCCTCGCGCGCTGGGTCTGCACCAGTCGCATGCTGTCGGTAACTACATTCAACATGCGATTCGCCTCGTCATGGCGCTTCTGCTGTTGCAGTTCGATAATTTCGCGCTGCCGCTTGCTGATATCCGGGTAAGTGGTCGCCAGGTTCTCGATGGCGGTTTTCAGGCCTGCGAGCGCCACGGCGCGATCGTCATTCGCCGGGTACCCGTCAACGATTTCCCGTGCGCGGCCGAACTCGCGTTGCAGCATCGGCGTGAATTTCTCGTAGTTGGCCACCGCTTCATTGAGCACCTCGGTATTCGGCTGGTCACGATTGAGCGCGCCGAACCAGCGTTCGAACGCAAGCCGCCGCCGCAGGCCGTACTCGTTGATTTTCTCCACCGCCTCGGCAAGCGGAAGATCGTGGCGCGCGATGATGGCAATGTCGGACTCCGACCGGTTCACCTCGGACAGCAGGTACAACGACAGGCTGATGGTCAGCAGCAGCAGAAAGATCGCCAGTCCGAAAATCTTGGAGGCAATGCTGCGGAACAAACCGGATTCGGCCGGTTCGACCGTATCCCGGACGGCATCGGACATGGCGGCGATCGTCATTGCGGGCCGGCGACAGCGGATAAATGGCGGCCAGGGTGGCGCCTCATTGCCCGCCGGTGGTGAAAATCGTCCAACGCAATCCCCTGAAGTTTCCGGTCATTATTGGATCGTTGCCGGGGGGCGCAATTGGACTTTGGTCCAATCCCGTGGAAATCCCTGTCCAAGCGGCGGCGGCGGGCCCAACAAGTACAATCTCCCCATCGATCGCGAAGAGCCTATTACGAAGCGCTTGACGGCCTATTCCCGTAACAGGATCACTTGATGAATCTGGCCACTTTCGGCAATACGTTCATGACTTTGACGTTCAGCGTGCTGGCGCTGGCGTTGTTGCTTGTGTACCTGCCGCCGCAGGGCATGCGATTGTTGAGGACCACCACGCCGTTTTGGCCACTCGCGTTGATCCTGATCGCCCTGAGCGGCATCTTGTATGCCGCGGCCCCCTATTTCTGGGCGCCATTGCTGACGCTTGCAAACATGACCAATATCGGCAGTTACCTGCTGCTGGCGTTGATTGCTGCGTCATGGAACCGGCGATTGAGCAAGCGTTTGCTCGCGAGTATGGGTGTCTGCTTTCTCATGGCGGCCGTCGTTTTCGAATTTTGGCGCCAGGCCGGGGCACCAACGTTCACACTGCGGGTGTATTTCATCTGTTCCGTGCAGGTTGGTTCGGCGGTCTGGATGGTGATCGAGCTTTGGCATTTGCAGAGGCGGGAGCGCTCCAGCCAAATCCGGCTGATGATCCTGTTAGGCTGCATGTTCGCCCTCGCCAACCTGTTTCGGATCGGTGTCGCGTCCCAGACCGCCGATCCACAAATCGCCAATATCTACTCCGAGGGTAACGCGCTGTTCTATACGCGCATCATCATCCTGGGCTCGCAGGTTTTTCTGACGATGTCCTTCAATAATTACTTTCTGGAAAAGCTCTGGCGGCAGGAGCGCGATGCCAGCGAGCACAATCAGATGATGTTCGAGACCAGCCCGGTGGCCGGGGTGATCTGGGACGACCGGATGCAGATCACCCACTGGAATAGCGCGGCGATCGAGTTGTTCGGATGGAGCGCGACTGAGGCATTGGGGCGTGATCCGGTCGAATTGCTGTTTCCCCGAGAGAGCATCGATACCGTGAGGGCGCGCTTCAAGCAACTGCTGGAGCGCGAGCGTTTGGAGCCGGTCGTGAAAAAAGTCCAGTGCAAGGATGGGCGGATCATCTATTGCGAGTGGTCGCATCGCTGGATGCCGCGCCGGATGAGCCGGCGCCGGGAGTTGGTCTCAATGGCTGTGGACGTATCGGACAGGCTGGCGCGGGAACGCACGCTGGAGCAGGACAGGGCGGTGGCCGCCAGCCGCGAAACATCGTTGACAGCGGCACTGGGGCAGACGGAACGCGACCTTCGCGGCGCGAAGGGTTACCTGGCAATGGCAGCTGACGCTGCGCATCTCGGTATTTACGAACGTGACGTGGCGACGGATGAAATCTGGGTGTCCGATCAATGGCGTGAGCTGTACGGGGTTGGACCCGCCGAGCGGATCGTTGAGGCGACCTACATGTCGCGGTTGCACCCGGACGACCGTGTCATCGTCGAACAGGCCAGGGCCGACCTCAGGGACAAGGGTGAATACGATGCTGAGTATCGGGTTCTGCTGGCAAACGGCGGCGTACGCTGGATCGCTTCCCGCGGACGATTTGAAATGAACGAAGAAAGCAATCTGGCCACCGTGCGTGCGGTGTCGTTTGATATCAGCCTGCGCAAGCAAGCCGAACTTGACCTTCAACGGCAGCAGCGCGAGGTTGCCCATCTTTCGCGCGTGGTGATGCTGGGCGAACTATCCGGCGCACTGGCGCATGAACTCAACCAGCCGCTCACCGCCATTCTCAGCAATGCACAGGCCGCCACCCGGTTTATCGAACGCCAGCCGGTGGACATGGTCGAGGTCGGCGCGATCCTGGGCGACATCACCGGCGAAGCGCGTCGCGCCGGCGAAGTGATTCGCCGCCTGAGACAACTGTTGAGCACGGGTGAAACCCAGCGGCAGGCGGTGGATCTGCATGAGTTGATTGCGGAGACCCTGCAGTTGCTGCGCAGCGACCTGATGAGCCAGCAGGTCTCGCTGGAAGTGTGCCTTGAGGCGGCAGAGCCCCTGGTGCATGGTGACAAGGTGCAACTCCAGCAAGTGATCATCAACATCATCATGAACGCCTGCGACGCCATGAAAGAGGTGCCGCCCGCCGCGCGCGGGCTGGCGGTGACGACAACCTCGCCGGCGGGAGGCGGGTTCGAGGTGTCGTTTTCCGACCGCGGCGGTGGATTGCCACAGGGCGCGGCCGACCGGATTTTCGATTCATTCTTTTCCACCAAGCCCAGCGGCATGGGGCTCGGCTTATCGGTGTGCCGTACCATTGTCAGCGCCCATGGCGGCCGGCTTTGGGCGGAAAACCGCGAGGGTGGCGGCGCAACCTTTCACTTTCTGTTGCCGGCGGGCCAGAATCGGGCGAAATGAACATGACGACGGTATTTGTGGTCGATGACGATCCGGCGGTGGGCAAGGGTCTCTCCCGCCTGCTGCGCGCGGCCGGGCACGACGTGCGGGTATTCGACGCGGCGCAGGGCTTTCTGGATTCTGTGCCCGCCGAAACCACGGGTTGCGTGATTGTCGATGTGGCGATGCCCGGCATGGACGGTCTGGCCTTGCAGGCGGAACTGGCCCGACGGGGCACGGTGCTGGGAGTCATTTTTCTCACCGGCCACGGCGACCTCGCCATGGGGGTCAACGCCATGAAAGTTGGCGCAGTGGACTTCCTGACCAAGCCGGTGGAGGAGGCCGCTTTGTTGGCGGCGGTGGCGGCGGCAATTGAGCGGAGCGGTCACGCC
>CAYSKY010000029.1:714-5921 GCA_964431425.1 uncultured Burkholderiales bacterium | reverse complement strand
TGGACGTGGCCACCGACGCTGGTCTCTACCTATTGGCGGAGCGCGCCGGCATCCTGCGGCGCATCAATACACTGACCCCGCGCGAGCGCGAGGTGATGGCGCTGGTGGCGGCGGGTCACATGAACAAGAACATCGCCGAGGCGCTGGGGACGGTGGAGAAAACAGTCAAGGTGCATCGCGCGCGGGTGATGGAAAAAATGCAGGTCCGCTCCGTGGCGGAGCTGGCGCGCCTGTCCGAGCGCTTGTCGCTGGCCGGCCGCCGCGACTGACCGGCATGGGGTGATATTGGACGAAGGTCCAATGTATCGCCGGCGGCACGCGGTCTAAAGTTCTGTCGCATGTCCCCGACGCTGCCTTTCGTTGCCATTGTCGATGATGAAGAGCCCATCCGGCGCGCGCTGCTGCGCCTGCTCAAGTCTGCGGACATTCCTGCCGCGGCCTTTGCCTCCGGGAACGACTTTCTATCGGCGATGACCGATTCGGCGTGTCCCAGTTGCGTGGTGCTGGACCTGAACATGCCGGGCTTGAGCGGACTGGATGTGGAAAAAATCCTGTCTCGCTCATGGCCCCTGTTGCCGGTCATCGTCATTACAGGGCAGCACTCGTCTGAAGTGGAAGCGCAGGTGCAGGCCGGCCATTCCGTGGCCTACCTGCACAAACCGGTCGAGGGCGAGGCCCTGCTGGCTGCCATCCGTTCCGCCACCCGCACCGTCCTGCCGCGCTCAATGGTGTCGCCATGACCGGACACCGCGCCGCAAGCGGCCGGTTGCGGCAGCATTGGACCAAAGTCCAATGGCTGCGCGGTAACACGGTGGCTAGCATGGCTTGCAACCGGTAAGCCGGTCCCTGCCGAATCGCATAACATTTACACATCAACCCCCGAAAGGAATCTTCATGAAATCTGTCATCGCCGCGTTTGCCATTGCGGTCGCCACTGCCGCGACATCCGCCTATGCCGCCACCAAGGTTGAGATCGACGCCCATGTAAAGGAAGCCATGGCTGACTTCGCCAAGCACACCTCGGCCGGCCACGAACTTTCCAAGAAGGCGGCGGGCATCCTGGTGTTTCCCAACGTGATCAAGGCCGGTGTCGGTGTCGGTGGCGAGTACGGTGAAGGTGCGCTGCTGGTGCACGGCAAGACGGCGGCCTACTACAACGTCGCGGCCGCTTCCATCGGCCTGCAACTGGGCGCCCAATCCCGCAGCCAGATCGTGCTGTTCATGACCGAAGACGCCCTGAAGAAATTCCGCAATAGCGAAGGCTGGAAGGCCGGCGTGGATGGCAGTGTTGCATTGGCGACACTGGGTACGGGCGGCGCAGTCGATACCGAAACCGCCAAGAAGCCCATCATCGGTTTCATCTTTTCAAACAAGGGCCTGATGTACAACCTGACGTTTGAAGGCCAGAAGATCACGCAGATCAAGGACTGATCGCGGGCGGGGCGGCCGGACGCGAAGCCTGGCCGCGCAGCTGGTTGACCGAAGCCGCCGGTTGCAGACTCCAGCATTGGCGCGGCTCCCAGGGCAAAAATGCCCGGCGAGGCCCGCCAATGCTGGAGTTTGCCAAGAGGACCCGGTGCTGCGGCATTCGGGAATGGGATCGCAAAAGTAACGAAAGCGTATGTGATGAATTTGAGCTGGCTTGCCGAAGTGGCCGAAACGCTGCGCCCGGGGATCCGCGCGTCGCTTCCGGCGCAGTTTCCGGATTCGATCAGCCAGTCCTGGCACCTGGCTGAACGGGCGGCCGGCGTGACCGAAGCGCAGCTGGTGGCGGCGGTCGCCACGCATTTTTCAATGCCGGTGGCCAATCTTGAGGCGGCAACGCCGGCGGCATCGCGTTTGCTGCCTTATGCGCTGGCGCTCCGCCATCGCGTGCTGCCGCTGGGCAATGAGAACGGGCAACTGCGGGTGGCTGTATGTGATCCGACCAATGCGGATTCGCTGGAGCGCCTGCGATTCACCAGCACCCAGCCGCTGGTGCTGGAAATCCAGCACCCGGCGCGCATCGAAAACGCGGTGCTGCGCATTTACGGCGAGGCAGCACAGCGCGAAGCACAGGAAGTGATCGACCTCGATGCCACGCCGACCTCCGAGGTGGACTTCAATCCGGTGGTCCGGGTGGCACGCAAGCTGCTGCGCATGGCTGCCGAGCGGCGCGCGTCGGACCTGCACCTGCAACCCTACATGGGCGGTTACCTGGTGCGCGCGCGGGTGGACGGCGTGCTGCTGCGCATGTCCACCCTGACGCACGACGTGGGCGTGCACGTGGTGCGACACTTCAAGGCGACCGCCGGCATGGACAGCACCGATGCCTATGCGCCGGCCGACGGCCGCGGCACCATCTATATCGGCGACCAGCGCTACGACCTGCGGATGTCCACGGTGCCGAACGCGCAGGGCGAACGGCTGGTGATCCGGCTGCTCAACCAAAGCCGGGTGTTTTCGCTGGAGCGGCTTGGCTATGCGCCGGCCCGCGCCCAGACCCTGAGGCGCCTCACCCAGCTCGACAGCGGCCTGGTGCTGTTTGTCGGCCCGACCGGTTCGGGAAAGACCACCTCGCTGTACGCGCTGATATCCACCCTGAACTCGATGGAGCGTTCCATCGCCACCATCGAGCAGCCGGTGGAATACATACAGCCGGGACTGTCGCAGGTGGAAGTGCGCCCGGAACGCGGTGCTTCCTTCGCCTCGGTGCTGCGCGCGCAGTTGCGGCAGGACCCGGACATCCTGTTGATCGGCGAGATCCGCGACCACGAAACGGCCGAGGCCGCCGTTCGCGCGGCGCTGACCGGGCATCTGGTGTTCTCGACACTGCATTCCTCCACCGCGCGCTACAGCGTGCCGCGCCTGCTGGACCTGGGCATCTCGGCGCCGATGATTGGTGAGACGTTGCGGGCTGTGGTTTCGCAACGGCTGGTGCGAAAACTCTGCCGCGATTGCGCGGCGCCGGTGACCGATCCGCTGAGTCCGGCGGAACGCCTGTTCCAGGAAATCACCCAGGAGCGTCCGAAGATGCGCGCCGTGGGCTGTGAGAAATGCAGCTACGCGGGCTACCTGGGCGTCATGCCGGTGGTGGAATTATTCATCCCCTCCAGTCGCGAACGACTGGCACTGCTGTCAGGGCAGGCGACACCGGATATGTGGGACGTGGATGCCCCGGTGCAGGAGTCGGGCAATCCGGACGACCGCTCCATGCCCATGCGGGTGCTGGATCTCATCGTGTCCGGCGAAACCACGGCAGAGGAGGGCGCCCACGTCATGGGCTATGGCTTCTGGACGGCGCTGGCGCGGCATTTCTCGCATGTCGGCTGGTTCAGCGGCAGCACCAGCGACGCCGCGCTGGCCTCGCGCAGCGAAAACGCGACGGATGTGCTGGTCAGCGGCGCGGATGCGGGCACGGTCGCGGACCTTGCGGCGGAATTGGGCGAATCCGGCTACCGGGTGGTGCGTCTTGACCCGCTCGCCGATCCGCGCGGCGTGTTTGTCCAGCATCCGAATGTCAGCCTGCTGCTGCTCGACTTGCAGGGTGACGACGCCGCCGCCGAGTCCATGCTGCGTGCGCTGCGCCAGAATTTTGCCTGGTCCGGCCTGCCCGCTATCATTTTGGTGCCGGCCGAGGCGCCAGCCGTTCGTCATGCGCTGGAACAGCGTATCGCCAATCGCGTCGTATCCAAACCGGCAACGGCGGTGCAGGTCGCCGATGCCATACGATCACTTACCTGGGGAAATGAATGATGACAAACCGCAAACATCGCACGGGCGCCATCAAGGGCTTTACGCTCATGGAGTTGCTGGTCGTCGTTTCAATCATCGGCATACTCGCCGCGATTGCAATGCCGCTCTATCAAAAATACACGTACCGGGCCAAGGCGACCGAAGTTATTGTCGTGCTGGACAAGATCAAGACGGTGCTGGCACTGACCCAGGCTGACCGCGGCGCCACACTTGGGAGCCAGCTGGTGATCGCCGACGACAAGAACGGGTTGACTTCGCTCCTGAAACAGCCTGGCGGGGTCGTGCGTGGTTCAATGAAATCGATTCCGGAACTTACGTTTGCGGACCTCAAGCTGGAGCAACTCGGCATTACCCTGGATGTCGCGTCTGGCTACGCGAGCACGTCCGGGCCGGGCCAGTACCAGGTCACGATGCATTGGCCCTACGGGGCGGGGGCGGCGACAGACGAACAGAAGAAGCGGGCGCAGAATGCGCGGCAGATTGTGCTGGCGGTGGTCGACATAATGGAACAGTTTGCCTACAAGGTGGACCGGGGTTCCTCGTCGGCCTCCCTGTACCTGACACTTGGCGGGCCGGCACCGGCGGCCACCACGAGCCAGACCGTCATCGTCGTCCCGTCGACCACCCAGACGACCTCGACCAAAACGAACACGGTGGTTCCTACCACCAAGCCGTGAAAAATTTGAGATGAGAACGTCAAAACACGGGTTGGATCGCAATGACTGATCTGCAGATAGATTTCGTGAGCCGCGAATTCACCCACGGTTCGCTTTGTTTTCGTACATCGGGTGATTCATGAGCGCAGGCAACCAGCAGGACGACCTTGAGTCCCTTGTGCAGCGGGCGGACGACAGTGTTCGCAACGAACATGCGCGGGCGGCTGCGGCACGAGCGGCGGCGGGGCCAAGGCGGCCTTTTAACGTGCGCGGTGTGCTGGCCACAATTTTCGGCCTGGGTTTCCTGATCACGGGCATCATTGAATTCCCTCGTATCGCCGAGCCCTATCTGGTTCCCGACCCGGCTTCGCTGTCGGTGGCTGAAGCCGATGTGACGGTGGTTGCGGATTTTGTGCAGATGTTCCAGGCGTCGCAGGGGCGTACCCCGGTTTCGCTGGAAGAAGTCAACATGCCCGAAGCCGTGCGCAAATTTGCAATGGAATCCGGCGTGGTCTACAAGGCGACGGAAAACGACTTTTCACTGACCTACCTGTCGCCGCGTTATCAGGTGGAGTTCAACAGCACCACGGGCAAGTTGCTGTCGCAGAAGGTGTCGCAATAGCCCGGGACCGGGATCGTGGGGTCCGCGGTGAATTTGTTCTGAAGTACATTCACAACCAGGGGAAAACGAAAGGATCAACATGGCAATTAAATTCACCCGAATCGCAGCAGGTGTCGTCGTCATGCTGGCAAGTACCGCCGCAATGGCTGAAATCGTCCTGTATGAAAACGACAACTTCAACGGCCGTTCATTCC
>CAYSKY010000029.1:0-704 GCA_964431425.1 uncultured Burkholderiales bacterium | reverse complement strand
CGCAGCGAATACAGCGTCAACAATCTCGGCAACAACGGCTTCAACGACATGGCCTCGTCGGTGCATGTGCGTGGCGGCAAATGGCAGATCTGCAGCGACGCCTATTTCCGTGGCAACTGCGTGACACTGGGACCGGGACGCTATTCCAACCTGCGCGACATGGGGCTCAACGACAAAGTGTCATCGGCGCGCGCGCTGGGCTGGACGCCGGATGGCGGCGGCGGCTGGGGTGGCGGCAATTCCAGCAATGACCGGCCGAACTATGGCAATGACCGCCCGAACTACGATCGGCCGAACTATGGAAACGGTAACTGGGGTTCGGGTGGACGTGCCGTGTTGTATGAGAACGCCAATATGTCGGGGCGTTCATTTGTAATGAATTCAAGCGGTGTTCCCAACTTCGGCAACACCGGCTTCAATGACAGGGCAACTTCACTCCGTGTGGAATCAGGCTACTGGCTGTTCTGCAGCGACGCCCATTTCCAGGGCGATTGCCGCACCTTTGGCCCGGGCGACTATCCGTTCCTGCCGGGCGGTTTGAACGGCAAGATCTCGTCCGGACGGCGCATTTCCAACGACTATCCGTATCGTCAGAACCCGAACTGGTAAACGGGTTCGCCGTCAGGCGCAACTAAAAAGGGCCGGAGATTCCGGCCCATTTTGTTTGTGTCGCATGGCAAGTATGTGGTGACGCTATCGAAGGC
>CAYSKY010000028.1:0-15342 GCA_964431425.1 uncultured Burkholderiales bacterium | reverse complement strand
GGAATACATCTCATCTTGGGAAAGTGTGACCAACGGCACGCTGCCGATAGAGAAGGGAAAAAGGCACGACCAGCAAATGTCGGTGATGGGATTGGGAAAGGCACCCTGGCAACCCGCCGCGAGCGCGCGCGGTGCGAGGCCAAGTGTTGCGAGCGCGCAAAGCAGAAAAGCGACCCTTCTCACAGCAGCACCTCATCGATGCGCAGGCGCTTGCCTTCCTGGTTCACGACAGTGGGAACACGCGTGACACCGAGTTTCGACGTGATTGCGCCGTTCTGATCGAAATAGATGGGCACTTTCCACTCGCGCATCAGCTTCATGTAGGAGCCGGCGACCAGAATGGGTGTGACGCGCTCGCCTTTTTCATCGATCACGCGTTTCGCATAGGCGGCCTGCGCCGGGTCGCGTGCGTCAAAGAAAAGTAGTGTCTTGGTCATGGCGCGGGTGTCGAGCGGATTGATTTGCGTGCCGGCCGCGATCAAGACGTTGTTCTTGTCGTCATAAACGTTCGCCGGAACCGTGAACGTCGGATCGAAATAAAAGGTGCGCGCAGCAACCGCCGCAGAAAAGCCCGGCAACGGTTTCGGATTTTCGATCTGCTGTTTGACGCGCTCCTGGGCGACGCGTTTTTCTTTTTCGAACTCGCCCGCCGCTTCTTTCTCCTTCAACGTCTTATGGATGACGGTAAGCAGGTCTTCCTCGGCGATGGGATACGTAGGACCCAGCGCGCCCAAGTGCTCTGCATTGGCCGCGATCGCGACCCCAAGCGCGATGGCGAGCACCACGCGAAAGACACTAGTAGATGACATGCGCGCGACCAATGAGCTGCTTCACGTTGATCAGGCCGGTCAAGGCGTAGCGCGAGTCGAGGCTGTCTTTATGGTCGGCCTGGACGTATAGATAGCCTTCGGGAATCTTCCCGGGGGCAATGATGGCTAGCGGCTTGCCGGCACGCGAGGTTTCTTTGGCCGTGCCCACCAGAGCGCCGTTGACGAATACCTCGCGGCCTTGCACGGAAATTTCATCACCGGCAACGCCGGCCACGCGTTTCAGGAACATCGTGCCGGCCGGGTAGGGACCGCCTCCCTGCCAATAGAAGGCGGTGATGTCGCCTTTGCCAGTTGCGGCGCCGCGTTCGATGACATAGTAGTCACCCGGCAGGCTGTAAGTCACATTGGCCCCCAGCATGTAGAACTGATGCAAGACCAGAAGTGTTGCCACCGGCAGGGCGTACCAGAACCAGCGCCGACGCATATGCGCATCCCAGCGCGCAAAGGATACGCGGGCGCGGCTATAGTAGGCTTCAAGGAATTTCATGGGTAACGCCGTCATGGGGATTTGGTGGCGAGCTGCGCCTTGAGCTCGTCGGTGTAGTCCTTGATGCCGTTGCTCGCGACCACCGCAGACCGGTTTAGCAAGACACAGCCGCACTCGGTGGGTAACTGTTTCAACGCGGCATCCAGTCGCTTGCCGAAGTCCTGGGCGAGATCAACCGCCCTCGCCCGCTCCGCCTCACTTGCGTTGGGCTTCAGAATGAGCGCGCTGAATTCCTTCTCCTTTTCTTTGTAGATGTCGAGGACATCGACCACGGCATAACGTACCGTGCCGCGTGCGCTCAGCCAATTGTTGCCGGCAATCAGTGCGGCCGATATCAGCACCGCGACGGCGACCACCATCACGTTTTTCATTTCCATGCCGCGTTCCGTGTTCGCAGTACATCTTCTGTCGCTTCGTCGAGCGTCATGCCGCGCTGCTTGCGGCTCTTGAGTGCGGTGAAATCCTCGGCCTTGGAACTGAATTGCAGCAACGTGTAGGGGTCGATGTAGCAGCGCATCACCGCTTTTACGCCCGGGCCGCTGACAAGCACTTCGGAGAACACGCCCTCCTCCGTGCGCAGGCCCTGCAGGGCACGCAGGAAGCCTGGATCGTCGGCGTAAATGCCTTTGCCTTTGATGACTTCGAGCGCTTCTGCCTTTTGTCGCAGATAGCAGCGCCAATCGCTGTTTTTCAGGGCGGATTGCGCGGCAGGCGACAAGTCGTAGTCGGTGATGTTCTGTGTCGCGGTCACGAAAGCGCCGCCGTATTTACGCGCCCGACGATAGCCGGCATCGATGAACTTGGCGGACGCGGAAGATTCCACGCCTTGGTCGCCGGATACCGTGCCCAGCAAGTCCCACGCCTCATCGAGAATGACGAGCTTCCGCTGGTCGCGCGGGCTCAAGTACATGTCGTACGTGATGCGGTACATCATGATGAACAGGATCACCGCACGCAGGTCTTTCTTGGAGTTGAGTTCTTCCAGCTCGAGGACGGTGAAAAAGTTGTCGAAGCTGATATTCGCGTCGCCATCGAAATAGCGGCCATAGGCGCCATCACGCGTGTAGTTGAAAAGCAGTGTGGCGAGGTCGCGGATGCGCTGGTCCGGCTGTGTGTTCTCGTCGGCGTCGATGCGCCCGGTCTTTAGCAGCTCGTACAAATCGGTAATGGTGGATTGGTTGCCCTTCTCGTTCCACACTCGCATGATGGCCGGCGCAAGATTCGCATAGCTCAGGTTATCGAGGTCTTTTTTCGGGCTCATCATCTGGGCAATAAGCGGCTGCAGCAGTTCCATTTCCTCCTTGATATCGACCACGAAGGTGAACGGATTGAGTTTGATGTCCTTCTCCGGCGTGAACTCGATGAAATCGCCGTTGAACGATTCGCACAGGTTTTCGTAAGAACGTCCGATGTCGATAATCCAAACGCGCCCGCCTATGGACGCGTAACTGGAGGCCACATCGTTTACGAAGACCGACTTTCCGGAACCGGACGCACCGGCAACGGCGACGTTGAAGTTACCGGCCTTGTTGTCGAAGAAATCGAAGGTCGTGATCTGCCCGCGCCGTCCGGCGAGAATCATCGTCGGCGTCTCAGTCCCAGACCACTCGCCCATGAGCGGGGCCAGGTGGACCGCGTTGGATGACAACTTGGTGCTGGTGAGCTTGAACGACTCCAGGTCCTTGTAGAAATCGGTGGACAGCGCCATGGGGACATGCGATAGCAGGCCCGGGAGCTGCACCCGTTCGGTCAAATTGATATCGAAGCCCTTGGATGCCCAAATCGAGCGCGCCACTTGTTCCTCGCGCTGCAGGGTGTCGTTGGTCGCAAACAGCGCCAGGCTGTGGTACATATCGACCAGCGTTTCTCCCCGGTCGATGGCTTTCAACGCGAGATCCCAATCCTGCTTTTGCTGCTGCATCTGCGGCATGTATTTCGCCATCTTGGATTCGGCGTTTTGAGTGGCGCGCGCTTGCCGCAATTGCGCTTCATTGGTCACCGCGTCACGATTTTTGAAGTAAACCCCCATCGTGATCATGAACGGACAGCCGTATTGCAGGGCGCCCTGGAACAGGTCGCCGATCAGGCCCGACATCTGCCACAGCGCGAACACTCTCGGGTAGGTCTTGACGGAGTAATTGCGCAGCGCGACATGCTCGGCCAGGCTTTCCTTCCAAAACACGATCTTGTCCGGGCGGATCGACGTGTGGGTATCGCGGTCAATGATTTGATCGCGAATATCCTTGTATTCGTCGTACTCGATCCATACGCCATCCTCGAACATGCGTTGCGGGTTAAGCAGATCGGCGTTCCAGTTGATCAGATCGTCGGGATTCCACTGGCGGCTGGGAAAGCCGGCGGCGCGCAAAGTCGAGCGCATGCCGATGCGCATCATCTTGAGTTCCTTGACGAGCGCCAGGTTGTCGACGTTGCCGGGCACGACGTAACTGATGATGCAACGGTAGACCCGAACCAAGCTGCCCACGGTGGGTGCTAACGGCTCGCGCGCGGCCTTCTTCAGATAGTCCACTCGACGGCGCACCATGGCGCGGTAGGGGTTTGCATTACGCTCCGGTCGGCCATAGGTGCTGCTGTAGCCTTCGTCGCGCTTGTCGGCAATGCGGCGAGCCCCATAGGCGCGCGCCGTGTGACTGATGCGCGGGCTGGCGAGCAGGCTCACTTGCACGCCAGTCGCATCGGGATTGTGAGCGTACAAAGCACTGAGGATCTGTGCCATATCGCCGTCCGCGCCGGTTTGCGGTGAAATTTCGACCACGAAGCCGATGGAATCGACATTAATAAAAATCTCGTCATCCTCTTTCCACGATGAATACGGCAACCAGCTGGCGAGTTGGGACGCGCTGAATTCATCCGGGTCGATGCTCGATTTCTTGGTCGGGCGCGCCTGGCTCTTAACCTGGTCTGTCCAGCCGCGAAACCGATTAAAGAAACGCTCGAACGAAGAGCCCTCGAAGGCCGCGTCGGTCATTGTTTGCCCTCGGTCACGACGGCCGGGAATGTCGGCGCATTGGCGCTGCTCTGCTGCGACACCGGCTGCGGAGCGACTTCCGACTGGGGAGCATTCTTCAACGTGGCGGGAGCGAACTCGGGGCGGATGTTGCGCCGATTGTGTTCAATCACCCAGCGACCGGGATCAACGGTGAGGTAGACGTACATTTGGTCGTGCAAGTCGCCGTCGGAATCTTCCCACGGCGCTATCCACAAGCGTATGACACGTGGTGCGGAACGCAGCGCCGTACCCGTGTTCACAATCGTCCGCCGCTTGATGCCCGCGTCTTGTATAGCCGCGGCAAGGGTTTCCGACGAAGCCGCTGGCCTTGTTCCTGTCTCAGCGGATGTTTGTGAAACCAATCCGGGGAGATTCCCGGAAAGCGAATTCGCGTAAGCCCCTGTTGCCGACATACACGGCACGCCCTCGGGCGCCTGGCACTTAAACTTGGTGTCGGAATCGAGTCCTGAGCCGATCGACGCACAACCGGATAGCACGGATACAAGGACAGCAGTAAGGGTTACAAGTCTCATGGCTTACTTACTCTTTCGTGGTGAGAAACGCGTCGATCTGCGCGGCGCTGGCAGCACCGGGCAGTACGCGGCCGTACTGGTTGATCAAGGTCGGCGTCCCGGTAACGCCAAGACGGCCCGCCAAGGCGATATTTCGCTGAATGGGATTGGGACACTCGGACGCGGCCGGCGTTGGTCCGCCGGCAAGTAGGCGTGCCCACGACTTGGCGGGGTCTGTGGAACACCACACGCTGACCGCGCGCGGCGCGCTATCCGGGTTCAGGAGCACGAAGGGGAACGTGTACAGCGTCACATCGGTTAGCTTCGCAAGCTCACTCTCAAGCTTGCGACAATAGCTGCAGTCAGGATCGCTAAAAATCGCCAGGCTGCGCGAGCCCGCACCGCGGACTACCTTGATTGCGTCGGCGAGAGGCAAATCGCTGAAGGCCACACGATTCGACAGGCGCACGACATCGGTCGTTAAGTCCTGTTGATTGCTCATGTCGAACAAGTGACCAAAAAAGAAGTAGCGCCCGGTCGATTCGACATACATCACGTTTTTGCCGGCAACGACCTCGAAGACACCCGGCACCGGTGTGGGCTTGATCGTCTCGAACTTAGTGGCCGGGTAGAGTTTGGCCAGGGTCGCGGCAATGGGTGGGGTGTCCTCGGCGCCGGCTGCGGTTAGCGCGCTAACGGCCAGCGCCACACTGAGGCTGACGCGCTTAATCATCGACTCCCCCGCGCATGGAATTGCGGCTGCGCTGAGCCAGCGCCGGGTAGTCATAGTCGGCGTTGGCCCCCGCAACATCATCGAATAATCCATCAAGGCTCACGCCCTTCTGCAAAACAATCTCGACCACGCGGCTGCTATCGATCTCGATCACGGGAAACATTTTTTCTGCCAACGAAATGTAGTAATTCGACAGGCGGTCCAGCGCGCGGCCGACGCCAAGACCCAAGCCGGCCTTGGCCGCGTCGGCACCTTGAACGGTGGAGGTGGAGCCAAGCGGCGAAACCGAGTAGGTCGTCGCACTCTGCTGCAAGGCGCTGCCGATGCCGCTGGCCACCCCGGCCAGCAATGCATTCGCAAGGACCTGGCCCTGTTTGGAGATGAGCTTGCCGCGCAAGCCGGCTTTGCCGTCCTCACCGAGAACCCAGCCCTTGAGCGGCACGTCGATGGTATTGCCGTTCTTGGCGATACAAGACATCGATTCCGTGCGAATCATCGCGCGCTCGCTGCTCAAATCGCCATAGCCGGCGGCAACGACAAAACAATCCTTGATCTTCCCGCGGAACTTGTTCGGCAACACGGCGTGATCCATCACGCGCAGCAATACGGGGTGCGGATTCGACTGCGCTTGCCCGCCCGTGGGCGCATCAAGCCCCCCGAGCAAAACAGAACGCCCGAACGAGCCGGATGGAATGTAGTTCGAGACGTTATGGATTTCCTTCTTTGGTTGTGCGCTGTTCCCCTCGATCGCGGCTTGCGCGCCGGACGGGAGCTGGCCCGCCTGCGCGTTTGTGTTGGTCGCGCGCGGGGTCAGATCGACGGTGAATATCGGGGTGGTTTTCTCGGCGGCTACGGCCTGGGTGCCGGTGATTGCTGTTGGCAGTGCCGTTACCCCGCCCACAGGCGTGCGTGCCGCACCGAAGATTTGTTGCGCCGAGTTGACGCCTTGAGGCGCTCCCTGCGGCTGCCCTGGATACTGCGCCTGGGGCGGTGGGAGCGTGGCATCCGGGGGCAGGCCAGGATAGGCGCTTGCGGGAAGCGGCGCGCCGGGTGCGGGGGTTGCCGGCAACGTCGCACCGGCATTGCCTTTGACTTGGGCCAGCGCGTCGCTCAACTCCTTAACCTGCTTTTTCAGGGTGGCGATGTCCGCCCCTGCGGAACCTATCCACGAATCCTGCGGGCTCACTTGCGAGCCGGGCGTCACTATTTTCTCGATCGGCTTGGACGCTGGCGCGGTTAGCGGTGTTGCGCCAGTGAACAGCACGCCGAGAAAGGACACCGCGAGCACGCCAATCGCGATCGTGCCAAGCCAGAACCATTGTTTGCGTTTTACGGCGGCGGGATCATCGATCTTGCCGGCCGGCGACGGGTTATCACTCATTGCGGCCCCGCTCTCGCACGATGAAGACATTGGTGACTTCGCCGGGCGCGAGAGTGAGCTGCTCGACGGACGCGGCGACCACTCCCTCCTTGTAGAACTCCTGTTCTTCGAGAACCATTTGACGATTCGTGAGGTTCGTCATGACGTAGTGATCGGCGACCAGGCCTGCGCCCATCAATTGCCGGCGCAACGTGAAGCGGGTTTCCGCCCACAGCGGAACGTTGCGCGCGACCTCGCGAACCTCATACTCCGGCGGCGGGGCATCCGCCGTGGCGGCGATCAACAGATTTTTGATCGACCTTACATAAGCACTGCTTTTCACGGGGCGTGCCGCGACGGCGCGTTGCGCGCTCGCCTTTTCCCGAATGATGATGCTGTCCGATGGAATATCGACCGGAACAGCCAACATCGGAAAGGACGCGTTATCGGTCACCACAAAGAAATTGATCGGTTTCGATCCGGTGCCCAGGGGCTTGACGAACACCTCGCCTTTATCCTGGTCCGCTTCAACAAAAAGTTCGGTAGGGTTATGGCGTAGCTTGTTGATGCGGCCGCCGTCGACTTTGATGAGCGTCATCTCCCGCTGCGATAAATTGACCGGGACGGCTTTGCCGTCCACGGCATCTACATACTGCGCGGCCAAGGTGTGGCCGCTTGCGATAAGCGCGAGTGCGGCCAGGGTGTAAGGGAACACACGAATCATGGAAGTCCTTAGTTGCCTAGTTACGTAATGGACCGCTCGCGGCGGCAGACTTGATGGGCATGGGTTTGAACGGATCGTCGGGGTTCGCCTCGGTGAAAGGCTTCACGCAGATTTTTCCGCCGCGATATTCAAACTCGGCCAGGAAGGTTTTATTGACGTTGGATACCTGAGTGGTATTGACCATCGTCAGCAGAGACCCGGCCAGGGCCACCCGCAGCGTGGATTCGTCCACGGTGATTGAACGCGGCAGGAATAACTGTGACGCGTTGTCGCGTCGGATGCGCTCGGCGGTAGTGCGCCCTTCCAGTTCGAAAGCCCCGTAACTGCCCGGGCAAACATAGGTGAGCAATACCTTGTTCTGGTAATCGACGGTCGATGGCGCAACATTCAAACTCAGATAACCCGCGAACGCGGCCATCTGCTCCAGATAATCACCACTGACCTTTTCGTTATCAACCCAGAAGGTCTTGTTGATCGTCGGTGGGACGATCACCGTCCGCTCGTGGCCGATCATCTTCAGAAAAGCCATCGCGAAGACGATGTTGGCGACACACGACATCAGCAAGCAAAATGAGGTGAAGGCAATGGTGGCGCGCGAAGCGTCCAGATTCTGTTTCAGAAAAAGAAATTTCAACCCAGCATCTCCCGAATGTACGACGGGGGAACCCGTCTCAATTTACCCACGGGCAGGTGCCAGTAGATCCAATGGATGGCATACGCCGGATGCTTTCCGGATTTCAAGCGGCTCCATCCATACCCCGCAAACATTCCCGCAATCAATCCCAAGGTGATCGACCCGGCGGCCGTCCCGAAAACAAAACACGTCCCGAATATCACGCCAACGTCGAGGTCCCAAAAGAACAGCTTCGGGAAATCGTTGAGCCTGCGCGGAATTTCATGTGTGTCGTTATCGTTCATGCCGCCTCCGGTCTATTGGTTCAGATGGTGGCCGCGAGCATCGAATTGAGCACGCCGGGGATGATCAGGATGAAAATCGCGAACAGGATTCCGCCCAATGCGATCAAGCCGTTCTGCTTGAATGCCCCGTAGCCAACGCCGATGATGAAAGCAGCCAGTGCGATGGTCCGTCCGAGATAGCCGCCGATCCAACCCGTCAACAGATCAAAAATGGGCTTGAATTCCGTTCCCGTGGTACCGGCTACCGCCGCGCCGGCAAACAACGTAAAAAACAAGACCATCCACATTGCGCGGTGCGTCAAACCGGTGCTGCGGGCGTTAAGAGTCAATCCAGTATTCATTGTGGTTTCCTTTTCGGTAAGGTGGTACACACTGCGAGAGGCGGTCCCCACGCAGATTCAATAGAGGCCTTCGCCTCCGCTGAATTTGGCCGCATGGGCCGGCCTTGCGACGCGGCTCGCATCAATCTCCACATAGGCGCGGTTGTTCGCGGCGTCCGCGGACGCGCCGACCCAGCAGCAATCCGTGCGATAAAACGCCCGCACCTGGGCGGGGCGTACTCCCAAATTCAGCAGGGCTTGCCTAACCTCGACGGCGCGCGCCCGAGCGCGCTCCGTGCGCGCCGCGGCGTTGCCACTCTGCGCGACGTATCCCGTTACGGTGATGGCGAGGGCAGGCCTGATATCGGCCTCGAACTCGCGCAACAGGAGTTTCGAGGCGTCGTCCAGGCGCACCGCGTCAGGGTTGAAAACAATGGTGAAGCCTTTGCCGGGCGTCGCCCGCGCAACTGCAGGGACCGCCTTCTCGGGAGTAATCTGCGAGCCGCTCACCGAATCGACTGGTGACAAAGCAGCGTCATTCGATGAGGCCGCCGGCGAGGACGGCGCGAACTGGGATAGCTGGGCGTCAATCGGCGTTTTCGGAGTGGGTGCAAGACAATCGCCGGCGCATAAAACAAAGTCCCCTCCTTCGCGTGACGGTTTCTGCCGTACGCCAAGGCTCTTGGCGCGAACACCGGGCTCAGGACTAGGAGCGAGAGGAACACTTGTGCAACTCGCCATGAGAAGGACTATCAGGATTGCGCAACGGGACCCTGAATTCATGAGCGCCCTTGTATGCCGGGAATTGGCGCCGGGTAAATGATTCGATGAATCGCGCGCGCGTAACGAGCGCGCTTTTGTTCATTTTTCGCGTTGTATGCGCCAACCGCGCGCCAAGTGAACCCCAGCCTGCAGAAGTTATGCGCAAGCATCCAAGCGCCTACGTGGACGGAGGTGCAGCCATTGTGTAAGTGCCGCTCGGTAATCCCGAATTGTGCAAGCGTCGGAAGCCATTTGCTGTTGATTTGCATCAGGCCGATGTCGTAGCTGCCGTCGGCATTTAGCGCGCTAACAGCGTCTGGATTGAGCGCGCTCTCTTGCTTGGCGATTGCGTACAAAAGCGCTGGCGATACCTGGTAACGCGCGGCGGCGTCGTTCCAACACGAAGCCCGCACCGGTGGCGCAAACACAGAGAGCACTAACGCGCTCATGACAATGCATAGAGGCGTTTGCAATGCAGATGGCAAGCGTGAGCCGTGTCCAGTGGGGTTTGAATCTGGACGGGATGCTGCCATTGATTCATTGCACGGCGAGTGATACGGAAGATGAAATCCCGACCGGGACACGAAAGTGTGGTGTTCCAAAGTTTCCCGCTGCCTCAATTGTTGTTTTGTTGTTTTTTTGTTTTTTGCAATGACCGGCGTCAATGGGAACATTGATTGATGGTATCTTCAACACCTTTTTAGTGGAGCCACTAACGTGTGCATCGGCCCGCTTCATCAAAACCCGGTTTCGCTCGGGGATTGCTTAGCCGGGAATGTGTTGCACACGTTTGTGGGCAGTCACCGCCGGCAGTTCGATGCGCACGAGGGCACGAAAAGCCGACTCAAAACCTACCTGCACAGGTGGGGCGAGAGTCTCCGGGATATGACTCGCGGTGCGCGGGAGCGTCGCGCACTGCTTTTGCTAGATGGGCTGCTTTAACCACCAACAACAACAATCACCGCAAGGGACTAACAATGGGATTCAGAGTTCTGGTAGTGGACGATTACGGTCTTATTAGAGATTCGCTCTCCACGATTATCGAGTTAATAAACAAAGAGGCCGTCGTCGACACCGCTGGTACAAAAGCCGAGGCCATACGGCTAATTGGAGAACAACGTTACGATTTTATTTTTCTGGACCTGACCTTGGATGGTGACGCGAAGCCCAACTTCGATCTTGTTGACCTGTGTGTCGCCTCGCAATCCGGTAAGACGGTTGCGCTCAGTGGCCACAGCGATTGCGCAACGATTCGCGCGGCAATTGAACACGGCGCCACAAGCTTCATCAAGAAAAATTACGACAACCCAACAATGCTAAAAGCAGTCGATGCCATTTTTAGTGGGTTGGATTTCGTACCGACCAAAGTTCTGCATAACGCGCCGGAGCTGTCAAAACTGGGGCAGCTCAATGACCGAGAAATCAATCTTCTCTCGCTTATTGCAAGAGGCAGGCTCCACAAAGAAATCGGTGACATAACAGGCATGAAGGAAATATCGGTTCGGGATAGCGCCAGAAGGTTATACAAGAAGTTAGAAGTGCGAAATCGCGGGGAAGCGGCCAGGATCTTTTGGGCTGCCGTGCCGGCGAGTGTGGCAACTGCGGATCAATAGGAACCGTAATTCCGTAGAAGCGCCTTTGTACCCAAGCACGGATACGGATGAACGGCTCCACAGGACTCCGACCATCCGCCAATCAGCGATTCAGTGCATGAAATGAGACGGCCCGCGATGTGATGCGCGGGCCGCTGATGGTGAACGCAAAAAACGCCCCGCCCGTCCGGCGGGGCACGTTTTGGGGAAGGGGTGAGGGCTGCGGCTGTTAAAACGCGCGCGGCATACCTGCCGCGCGCGACACCAATAAGATGCCCGGCGAAAACCGCCGGGACGTCTTGCTTACTCGCTCGCCGCAGCATCCGGGAGCGTTGCTGCTTGTGCCTCCTGTACCGACGCGAGCAACATCACAGGCAGCCAACCCGTGCCCACCGCCAGCCGTTCCGCTTCGCTGGCCAGTTCGTTCTTCTTGAGCTTGGCGAGCCGCGCCGCATGCTCCGGTGCGAACACCTGCACCGCCTCGATGGCTTTGGCCTTTGACACATGGGCGAAGTAGCCTTCGGCGGTCGGTGTCCACCACAGGTGCATATCAAGGCCTACTGCCTGCGCCAGTGCAGTAGCAGGCAACGTGTCTTCGCGTGGCGTGACCGCGCCCACCGTTGTAGCCACGCAAACCGCCAGCAACGACAGCAGTTCCTGCTGGGGCAACGCCAGCAGTTCAGCGAATAGTGCGTCCGGGTCACTGGGTAGCCGTGCCGCCCACGCCTGCCGCACTTCCCGCAGGCTGATCAAGGCGGGCGACTGCGCCACGTCCGGTGCGAACGTATCAAGTCCATCCTGCGGCGAAGCACTGATGTTGATCGGCTGGGGTGAAAACGAGCGGTCCGAAAGGTAGCCATCGACCACCACGCGCAACGCGAGGCCATGCACCACGGCCACCAGTGCTACCCGCGGATGGCGGGCGACTTCCGCTTGCAGCGCCGCCGTGCGGTGTGCGCTCAAGCGCCGCGCCAGCTTTTCGGAAATACCGGGCGCTGTCGGTTCTGCCTCGCCTTCGCGATCACTACCCGCCTGCATGCCTTGTTGTTCCTGTGCCCGCAATGCCTTGGCCTCGGTCTCGCGCAACAGGCCGCGATGGGTGATGACCTCGCCGGTATGATCGACCGCCACGATGGCTCCGGCCATCGTCAACACCTCGGGCGCAAACACCAACAGCGATTGTTCGATGATGTCGAGTTCAACACCAAGTTTGTCGCTTTCCTCGTAGAGGGGCGAGGCTTCTTCTTCTGCGATGTCCTCGGCATCGTCGGCATTCAGTCTGTCGTCGATGGCCTGTTGCCGCGATTGCAGCTTGGCGATGCGCTTGGCCTCGGCCTTGTTCGGCGTGCGCCGGTCACGGCGGGCACGCTGAAAGCCGTGCAGTTCCGCCGAGGTGATGCGCGGCACCGTTTCGACCCATGCCCAACCTTCCGCACGGGCACTGTCTGCAGCGGCTGCAAGTTTGTCTCGCGCCAGGCTGTCCAGCAATGCCGCATCGGAGAGGAACACGCCTCGTGTGTCGTCCGAGAACAGGTCGCGCCGCACACCACCGCCTGCGGCCTCGTAGGTTTCGATGCCAACGAATCGCGCCAGTGCATCGCGCGTGGCATCGATCTCGCGTTCGGTCAGGTGCTCCCGCAGCGCCTGCGCGCTGCGCTGCCACTGCGGCGCATCATAGAACGCCGCCTCCTGTGCGGTGTGGTCGTCCGTGATGGCGAGCGCCATCAACTGATCAAGCGTGACAGCATCGGCGCGATAGTCGGCCAGCAGGCGCGGCGAGACATTCGCCAATTTCAAACGGCGCTGCACCACAAGCGGTGTCACACCAAAATCCGCAGCAATATCTTCGACAGGCCGACCTTCGGCCACCAACGCGGCGAACGCCTCGAACTGCTCGCCGGGGTGCATGGCCTCGCGCTGCACGTTCTCGGTCAGGCTCACGGTACGTGCCGACGCATCCGGCACCACCAGGCAAGGTACGTCATGGGTCTTGGGAAGCTTGCGCCGCTTCGCCAGCAGCTTCAACGCCGCCAGCCGCCGCATGCCCGCGACGACTTCGTAATGCTCGCCATCGCTCGATGCGGTGACGGTGAGGTTTTGCAGCAGGCCGACGCGGCCGATGCTCGATGCCAGCTCGGAAATCGAGTCCCCGCCGCTCTTGCGCACGTTACGGCTCGAAGGCCGCAACTGCGACAGCGGAATCAATAGCAGGTCGTATGCCGTAGCGGTAGCAGCGGCAATTGCCTGCAGTGCTTGGTTTTCTTGATGGGTAACAGTGTTCATGGTGATAGCTCCTATCCCTTGCGGGAAGTTGAAAACAAGAATGGATGAAGAAAAACTGGTTATCGATTTCACGGTGTCGGTGTCTGAATGCGCAGCCCTCCTGTGGTTTTCAAAACCGACCGGATTCCAAGATTCGGAGCCCGGTGTTGGCTTCGGTTGGTTCGGCGCAGTGACCTGGGCTGATCGCTGTTGCCGCCGTCTTTCCTGAGTTCATCGCCCGCGAACAACCGGGCCAGCAAGGGCGTGGCCGTCAAGGAAGAAGCGCAGGGTTGGTGCGGCCCGCAGCCGCCGGCGAGGACACGGCCCTGCGCGCCTTGACGGACAGGCACCGCGGGCTACGGTCGCGGGATCAGCGATGAAGGAGGGGAAAGACGGATGACCGGCCTGCGGCCAGAAAGGCGACGGACCAACGCCGCGCGGCGAGCGCCACTGCGCGCCATAGGCTCGCCTCGCTGGAGGTGAACGAAGCGCGCAGCGCGCCTATACCGATATGCACAAGGCCGAGCAGGCGCAGCCTGTTCGGCGGTTCTGTGGGATGCCAAGCCTGCGCGGCGGGGTGGGCGTCAGCCGACCCCTTGAGGCAAGCGCAGGCCAAAGGGTCGGAGGCGTCAGGGATCAAAGCCGAATGGCCGTGACTCGGCACGAGGCGCGGGGCAACGCCCGTGAGCCCGCCGGCGGCAACGTCGGGACGCTCGGCATCGGTCAACAGGATTCACAGCACAGTAAATATTGCTGTTTTGTCGAATATCGATACGGACAAACTAGAAAGGGAAATCGTCAGGCCATATCACCCAGAAAAATTACGACAACCCGACAATGCGCAAGGCAGTCGATGCCATTTTCAGTGGGTTGGATTTCGTACCTACGAAAGTTCTACACAGTACGCCCGAGCTGTCAAAATTTGGTCAGCTCAATGACCGCGAAATCAAGCTTCTCTCGCTTATTGCGCGAGGCAAGCTCCACAAGGAGAGCGGTGACGTGGCCGGCATGAAGGAAATATCAGTTCGAGATAGCGCCAGAAGGTTATACAAGTATTTAGAAGTGCGAAATCGAGGAGAAGCGGCCAGAATCTACTGGGCCGCAGTGCCGGCGAGTGCGACGACTGCGGATCATTAAACCAGGCAATTGTTCATCCGATAACCGGAAGCGACTTTAGGGAGTGACACATGAATTGGCGGAACGTCTGTTGCAAAGCGCGTGCGGCCCGGGCGTCGATCACTGTGTCCGGATATGCCCTAGCCTTCCTTGTTGGACTCTGTCTGCCCGCGAGAGTGGTGTTGGCAGCGGATTGCGTCGCGCCGCCTGCAGATGTGACCACTACGGTCACCTTGCGCGCAGCACCGGCTGCAAGCAGCGCGAAGCGCGGGACGCTCAGCCCGGGCCAGAGCCTGCCGCTCGTCGCCTCTGTGCCCGGCTGGTATGAGACGCGTCTCGCCGATGGGCAAATGGCTTTTGCGGCAAAGCGATCAACCGAAATTGCGACTTGCCCAGACGGGACGGGGGTAGTTCCTGCGCCGGCCGAAGCCAGATAGGAATTGCATGCCATCGATGTCGGCACCGGTCTGTCGGTGCTGGTTCGAGGCCCCGACTTCGCCTTGTTGTATGACGCCGCCAGCAATGACGACATGGCGCGCGGGGACGAGAACCGGACAATCGCTTATCTCAAGACATTGCAACCGCCTCCGCAAAAGATCGACCATGTGGTCCTCAGTCACCCGCACCGCGATCACGTCGAGCTGCTGCCGGATGTGGTCACACTGTTCAAGCCTAGTGAGGTATGGAATTCCGGCGCTTTTAACGATATCTGTGGA
>CAYSKY010000027.1:0-15703 GCA_964431425.1 uncultured Burkholderiales bacterium | reverse complement strand
AGGTCATCGTGCCGGCGGCGTCTTTCCACTGTGGCCGCGCCTGGATGGCCTGCGTGGAAAGATTGATGGGCAGCTCACGAATCGCGCCGTTGGTGAGGTCAATCTCTTTCAGGCGTCCGCCGACTTCATACGCCACGGTGGTGCCGTAGGCGCTGGCGCTACGGACATCCCAGGCAGTTTCCTTGGTCAGCTGCTTGAGGGCCTTGCTCTTAGTGTTGTAGACAAACAGGTTGGCAGCGCCGTCATTGCGATCTGAGATGAAGACAACATCATCGCCCACCCACACCGGGTTGTAATCGCTGGCATTCACATGGGGGATGGATTCCCACTTGGCCGTGGCCATGTCCATGATCCAGATCGGCGGGGTGCTGCCGCCACGGTTTTGCCGCCAGCCTGCGCCGCCGGAATGCGACATGCGATACGGGCGATAGGCGAGGCGCTTGCCGTCGGCAGACCACGCGCCCTCGAACGCCTGCGCTTCCATGACTTTCTTTTCGAAGCCGCCATCGACGGACACTTCATAGAGCTGGTTGCTGCGGCCGTTGCCGATTTCGCGCGGCGAGGCGAACACCACCCGCCTGCCGTCCAAGCTCCAGCCATTGACGGTATCCGCACCCGGATGCCAGGTGAGGCGCTTGGGCTGGCCGCCGTCCACGGACACCACATACACATCGGTGTTGCCGTCATAACGCGCGGTGAATGCAATCCATTTTCCATCCGGCGAAAACACCGGCCCGACCTCGTCGGCCGGATGCGTGGTGAGCCGCACCGGGCTCTGGCCGTTGCGATTCGCAACCCAGATATCACCCGCATAGCTGAACGCGAGGTGATCGCGCGATACCGCCGGTTGCCGGATCAGCAGCGTCTCGGCACCGGCCGCACCCGCGCCGGCCAGAAACAACATGAGCGATGCCGCCACCTTCAGGAAATGCTTCATTTACCCGCCCCCCTGCCTGTTATATGAACGTGACGTTTTATCCCCATTCAGTGGCGAATACAACCGTCCCGCAGGGCAGCAATTGTGCCAGTCTGTATCAAGCGGCTGGATTAAACTGGACGTCAGATGCCGGCCATCACCGGACCGGCACGACGGGGCGCCCCGCCCCGCCATCCCGAATAAACCGAGGAGGAATTGCGATGAAACCCCTGTTGCGCGGCCTGGCCGCCTTGTTGATCTCGTTTGCATGGTTGGCGCCCGCCGGCGCCGCCACCGAAGTCCCGCCACCCCTGAAAATCGCCATGGAGGAATTCATGGTGCCCTCGGGTGACCCGGGCATTGATTTGTATGTTCGAAACAAACACCCGCAGGGCGTGAATGCCTTCCCCAACGAAAAAATCCTGCTGTACGTGCACGGCTCGACGTATCCGTCTGAAACCGCGTTCGACCTGCAGTTGAACGGCATGTCGTGGATGGATTACATCGCCAGCCACGGCTACGACGTGTATCTGGTGGACCTGCGCGGCTACGGCAAATCCACCCGTCCCCCGGAGATGAGCCAGCCGCCCGAGGCCAACGGCCCCATCGTGCGTACGGAACAGGCGGTGAAGGACGTGGGCGCGGCGGTGAATTTCATCCTCAAGCGGCGCGGTGCTTACAAGCTCAATCTGCTCGGCTGGTCTTGGGGCACGTCCATCATGGGCCTATACACCACGCAGAACAACGACAAGGTGAACAAGCTGGTGTTGTATGCGCCGCAGTGGATTCGCAATACCGCCGCGCTGACCGATACGGGCGGCAAGATCGGTGCCTATCGCACTGTCTCGAAAGATGCCGCCAAGGCGCGCTGGCTGACCGGCGTTCCCGAGAACAAGAAGGCCACGCTGATTCCGCCCGGCTGGTTCGAGGCCTGGGCCGACGCGACGTTTGCTACTGACCCGGTCGGCTCGAAGCTCACGCCGCAAACCCTGCGCGCGCCCAACGGTACGGTACAGGACACCCGCGAGTTTTGGGGCGCCGGCAATGCGTTGTATGACCCGGGCCTGATCAAGGTGCCGGTGTTCCTGGCGCACGCCGAATGGGACCAGGACCTGCCCAGCTACATGCTCTATGCCTACTTCGAAAAACTCACCGGCGCACCGTACAAGCGCTATGTGCAGATCGGCGAGGGCACGCACACCGTCATCATGGAAAAGAACCGCATGCAGTTGTTCACGTCGGTGCAGCAGTTCCTGGACGAGAAGTTCGTGGAAGGGAAATAGCGGCGGCAAGTTTCCCCATACCCCCACTATTGAGCCAAACACCAGCATTGGCGCGCCTTCCCGGCCATTTTTGGCCTGGGAGCCGCACCAATGCTGGTGTTTTCACTTCCGGTTCCGGCAAACGTTGACACGCGTAGTCACGTGGAATCAGCAGCCGATGCGCTTTGCGAACATACTCTGCCCATTCAGCAAAACGTGATCCCGTGGACGACAGCAAACTCATCACCTGGCAGGAACACCAGAAAACCCGCACCGCGCGCTGGCGCGCCGAGAACGGTACGCCGCCGCCGAAGAAAGTGATCGTCGCGGACGACACCATGACCGCCAACGACGCCTACCGACTCGCCTCGGAAGGCACGGCGCTGTTGTGGCGCGGCGACTTTCACAATGCCAAGCAACTGATGCAGGCCATGGGCCGCCGCATCGACGCCAAGGCCGCGCGCAAACCGAAGGTGCCGGCCACGCTGCTCGATGCCTTCAACCTCAACCGGCAGGCGCAGGCGCAGCGCGCCCGCACGCTGGCCATGGTGCTGATTCCATTCGACCCGGATTACTCCGTTCCGCTGCGACGCGCCCCGGACGTAGGCCAGGCATGCTTGGAAGCCTGGGGCGCACCGACTGGCAACACGGTGGCGTCGCTGCGCGAATTGCTGGGCATCGTCGGCGCCTACGAGTGGCGCCGCAAGGGCGTGGACGTACCGGCACTGGACGCACGCATCCATCCGCACTACGGCGTGTTCGCGCCGATCCGCAACGAGTACGTGGAAATGATCGCCGCCACACCCTTGCCCGATCCGCTACCCGCCACCGCCTTCGATATCGGCACCGGCACCGGCGTGCTGGCAGCGGTCCTCGCCAAACGCGGCGTGGCAAAAGTAATCGCCACCGACCTCGACCCGCGCGCACTCGCCTGCGCCCGCGACAACATGCAGCGCCTGCGGCTGGTGGGGCAGGTGGAAGTGATCGAGGCGAATCTGTTTCCGGAAGGCCGCGCGCCACTCATCGTCTGCAACCCGCCTTGGCTGCCGGCGCGGCCATCGTCGGCCATGGAACGCGCCGTGTACGACCAGGACAGCGGCATGCTGCGCGGCTTTCTGACGGGACTTGCCGCGCACCTCGAACCTGGCGGTGAAGGCTGGCTGATCCTGTCCGACCTCGCCGAACATCTCGGACTGCGCTCGCGCGAAACGCTGCTGGGTTGGATTGATGCCGCAGGCCTTACCGTGGCGGACCGTACCGACACACGCCCCACCCATCCGCGCGCGGGCGATGTGACGGATCCGCTGCATGCGGCGCGGTCGAAGGAAGTGACCTCGTTGTGGCGGCTGCGGGCGAAGGCGTAACGACGTCTTCGCAAGCGGGGCTTACGTCCGGTGTTGAGACCAGGGAGAGGCTGCTAAAGGCGCGTTGCGGGCTTTCGGAATTCTCCAAACCGGTCGCTCGAAAGTGACTTTCAACGCCAGAATCCTGGCGAATCCGCACCGCAAATAAGTTCAAACTGCGCTGTTGCTAAATTGGACTTCTTGCTCCCATGTCCTTTGTTTGCGGCCAGGGAGAAACTCTCTTTCAATTAGCAAGTCGCGCGCCCACGTTTTGAGCGTTCTCGTATTCGTTGTTATCGAGCGCGCGAGCAGAGCAAGTTGGTTACGGTATATCGGTGCATAGGTAAGATTGATCCAGCCCGCAATATCACTTTGAAATGCTTGGCGATTCGCGAGTTCCGTCTCAATGAAGGAAAGAAACAGTATGTCATTCCAACGATAAACTGCCTTCTGAAAGACGAGGAGTGCTGCCTTCTCGTCCAAAGCTAATCTGCGCCGGAACTCGAGAATCGCGCGGTCGCGCCAGGCGACTCGGCCCATTGCCCCATGTTGTGCAAACCACCGCTTCCATGCGACTTTTCCATGTACGTCGAAATCAAACGTAATTCGTTCCAGAGCGTCTTGAGGATTCCACGATGGTTCGCGAGAGTAGGCTTTAGTTGGCGCATCCAGCGTGTCAATAAGAAACGGCACAAAGGCCTCGTGCCTAAATGTATAAGCCAGTTCGACCATGAATTGCCGATCTTCTGGTTTTGAGGAAAGCGATGCAATTGCTTTCTCTATCTTCCTTTTGTCAGCGTTGCTTCTATGCACCGAAATGTACCGGGCGACTACAAGGGTCTCGCGGGCACCAAGCGTAGCCTGCGCCTGCTCTTGAAAAAAGCCGACTACTGCTGCGTCATCAAATCCTGAAAGAACGTTGAGTATCTCGGCTCTTCTGATACCACTCGCTTCACGCTTAAAGGCATCGACAAAGAATTCAATCCAACGTGTGCGCCCTTCAAGCCAACGCCAAACGCCAATTCCGTCAAAGGTTTGTGTCCATTCGGGCAACCAATTTTCGTAAATCTCTTTCGTGTCCTTATTTGCGATCTTCCGACGTAGCCAGTCGATTGACCCGGGATCTTTGACGAATGCAATTGACTTGTAGAGAGCAGCTACGAGCAACTTTTTGTCTTTCTTGCTCTCGAGCCTATCAATGGCACGAATCATCTCGCCAGTGGCGCTAAATCTCGAAAGCATCAAGGCACGCAATGCCGTGTTGGCATTTCCGTGCATGTCATACAAGTATTCTGGATTGTCCCGTTCAAGCGATTCGATTGCTCGCACCGCCGAAGTCGAATCCGGCAGTTTATTTGCCAAAGTGGCCGTAGGGCACGCCGAGGCAATTGCAAGAAACAACATAGCCCGGCAAGTTGGCAACAACGCGGCAAACCACTGACTCGCGCGGTGAACAATCATATTGTTTTCGTCAATGTTGAGGCTGGCATTGGACTGTCCGCTCCTTCCGTTTCCGGACTGCCGCCGCGCTGCTGTCATTTTCTTCCATGCTTCCTCAGGTCAAGCATTTTCATGTTGTAGGTCTTAGCGAAAGCAGCGGCACGCCGGAATTTCGACGCATTTGGATCGTCGCTGAGTTCCTTGCAGGTCAATGGTCTGTGTGCGTTTCGCATTTCTGCCTGAACTTCGTCGCTGTCCTGTTGCGACGGCCATCCAGGGATGACTTCTCCGCCTGGTTTACCTTGGCAAACCGGGATGACAAGTAACCTTTGATCTCCGGAAATGAAAGCCCGCTCAGCATCTGCCTCCGGGGTCTTGGACGAGAGAATGTTGACTCGCGCGGCGCCGAACGCGCAGGTCGCAATCAGGCCGGCGGCCGCGACGATAAAAGCGCAAATTCTTAGTATTGCCATTGAGTCGGCATCGGGAGCGAACGTTTGCGAACATCGTGCCCACTCAGTTCTTGATAATCAAGTCGACTGACTGGTTCTGGCCGAAAGGAGCCGGTGAACTGTCGCCCGACTATGACCCACTTTGAATTTGATTGGCAAGCCAAGGCGGCATGCAACTTTGAAGCAATGCCCGGTTTTTTCGAGTCGCCGGCCTTGCCACAGTCCCCTGATTCTTCAGTGGACGCGGGTGCAGCCAAGTCTGGTAAAGCGCAGCGGCTTCAGCCGGACTTGATGTGTCTCAACTTGCAACTTTGCAGGACACCTAGAGTGGACCTGCTGGCGTAAACTCGCCGGCAGTTTTAATTGTCTTGACTGTCTTCGCGTCGCAACCCGGTCCGCTGCTGCGGTCGAATTTCGACATCCACCTTCACCGCCAGCCGGGACCACGTCGACGAACTCGACACACCCGCATAATGCCGGGACCCACAGAGTCGAGCATGCATCGCACTATTTTCACTACGCCCGTTGTCAACACATTGCTGCGCGCTTTTTCCATTGCGTTCCTGAAGCTCGCGGGCTGGAAGGTCGAGGGTGCGCTGCCCGCCCATGCCGGCAAGGCAGTGCTGATTGCGGCCCCGCACACCAGCAACTGGGACCTGCCCTACACGCTGATGGTCGCGTTTGTGCTGCGACTGAATGTGTACTGGATGGGCAAGGACACCCTGTTCAATTTTCCCTTCGGCCCGATCATGCGCTGGCTGGGCGGCATCGCCGTGAACCGGCGCGAAGCGACCAATCTGGTGGCCGCCTCTGCCGATGCGATCCGCGCCGCCACCGGCCCGCTGCATTTGATCGTGCCGCCCGAAGGCACGCGCAGCAAGACGCGTTACTGGAAGACCGGCTTTTACTACATCGCAGTGACGGCCGGCGTGCCGATCATCATGGCCTACATGGACTATGCGCAAAAGCGCAGCGGGCTCGGCCCCCTGTTGCAGCCCAGCGGCGACATTGAAGCCGACATGGTGACGGTGAAGGCGTTCTATGCGCCGTTCAAAGGCAAGAACGCCGCGCAGTTTGAGGCCGACTGAACCCGCAGCAGCCTGGTGCTACGGCGCGCCGTGGCACACCACGCACAGCTTGTTGCCATCCGGATCACGAAAATAGGCGCCGTAATAGTTAGGGTGATAGTGCGGCCGCAAGCCGGGCGCGCCCTCATCGCTGCCACCCGAGATTAGCGCCACGCGATAGGCCGCGTCTACTGCCGCACGGTTGGGGGCAAGCAGCGCGATCATCTGCCCGTTGCCGGGTGCGGCTTCGAGTTCGTTGAACGGCCTGCCGATGATGAACAAGGGTCGGGGCGCACTCGACGACACCCAGGCGGCCCAGGGCACGGCCGGTTCGCAAAACTTCAGCTGTAGTCCCAGCGCTTGCATGAGCGGTTGGTAAAACGTGCAGGCACGATCGAAGTCAGTGATGCCGATATGGACATGCGAAATCATGGCGGAGCTCCAGCGGTGAACGGGTAGTCGGGCATGTGCATGATCGCCCATGTACCGGACCGTGGAAAGCCGGACCACTGCGCGGGTGGCCTTTCAATTGTTCACCATGCGCCGGCTGTTTCCGCGCTTGGAGTGCATGGAACCGGTGCACAATGGCGCCCCACCATGGCCTATATCATTGTTGTTGACGACGACGACTCCTATCGCGACTACGCTGCCGCGATCCTGAAGTCTGCCGGGCACCGGGTTGTCCTCGCGACCACGGGCCGGCAGGTTATTGAACTGGCGGCGGCCGATTCACCCGACCTGGTCGTCGCAGACATCAATATGCCCGGTCTCAGCGGCTTGGAACTGGTCGAAATCCTCAATGCGCCGGAGGAGCGGCGATGGGTGCCGGTGATCCTGATGTCCGCCATGAATGACCGCGCCGCGCTGACCAGCGCCTTTCGCGCCGGCGCGGTTGACTATCTCATCAAGCCGTTCAAGCGCGTGGACATGATTGACAGCGTGACTCGGAAGCTGGCGGAGGCCTCGCGTCGACGGCAGACACAATTTGAGGCGGGCCTTGCCAAGCGACAGCCACCCGCCGTGCCCGGCTACCGCATCCTCAACCCGCTGGGACAGGGCGGGATGGGACAGGTGTATCTCGCGGAGCGTACGAGTGACGGGCTTCAATGCGCGCTGAAGCTGCTCATGATTTTCGATGAAGGCCGTACCCAGACCGCGGCGATCACCCGCTTCCTTGAGGAACGGGCCATCCTGTCCCGCATCAACCATCCCGGGGTCGCGCGTGTTTTCGATCACGGCATCTGTGATGACCACATCTACATTGCGATGGAGTATTTCCCCTGCGGCGACCTGCGCCAGACCATCGAGCGCGGACTGTCAGTGACATCGGCCATGCGCGTTGCCCGCGAGATCGCCGAGGCACTGGCAGCGGTGCATGCGCAGGGCGTGATCCACCGTGACATCAAGCCGGCCAATATCATGATGCGTGCCGATGGCTCGATTGCGCTGGTCGACTTCGGTATCGCCAAGACGCTTGATGCTGCGCAGACACTTACGCGCGAGGGCGATGCACTGGGATCGCCGCACTACATGAGCCCCGAACAGATCCAGGGCGGCGAGCTCGATGCGCGCGCCGACCTGTACAGCGTGGGCGCAGTCTTCTACGAAATGCTCACTTTGCAGAAACCCTATTCGGGCGAGCGCGTCGAGAGCATCCTCATGCAGCACCTGCATTCCGCACGGCCGCAACTACCGGCCGGAATCAGCATCCTGCAACCACTGCTCGACCGGCTGATGGCGGTGGATCGCAACCAGCGCTATGCAGGTCCGGCAGAGTTCCTCACCAGTCTGGCCGTCATGCAGATGATGCGCTTCACCGACGACGCGCGACCGGAGCACAAGCGGTTCGTCGGCATCGCAGACATGGACACGTTGAGCGACGGGCAGGCGGATACGATGCCGCACCTCCACCGCTGATCACGGACCGGCGGGGCCGGTGGCCCCGCCTGCCGGCAGCCAACCCCCTCAGGGCTGGCGAAGGAAGCGCTGCACCCGCTTGCCGTTATCGACTTCGCCCGCGTACAGATTGCCGGAAGAGTCGATGGTGAGGTCATGCACCCAGTGAAACTCGCCTGCATAGCGACCCGGCCGGCCCAACGCGGACAGCACGGCGCCGGTTTCGCGCAGCAATACATGCACCTGGTTGTTTCGGCCGTCTGCCATCAGCAAATACTTTTGACCCGCATCCCGGGAAATCGCGATATCCCATACCGCGCCGTTGCCGGCGGTGGTGGGCTCCACGCTGAATTCCTTCACAAACGTACCGTTGGTGCGAAACACCTGCACGCGGTTGTTGAGCCGGTCGCACACGTACACCAGGCCATCCTTTGCAATGCGCACGCAATGCACCGGGTTTCCGAAATTCTTCAGTTGCTCGCTTGACGGTGGCGCAGTGCGGCGCAGATTGGGCTTTTCGTCCACCGGCGGCTTTCCATAGGCGCCCCAATGACGTTTGTAGGCGCCAGTGTCCGCATCGAACACGATGATGCGCTTGTTGAAGTAGCCATCGGCCACATAGACCTCGTTGGTCGCCGGGTCCACTTCAACCGAAGCCGGCTGACCCAGGCGCGTCCGGTCTGCACTGTTGGTTTGCGGCCCGACGGCGCCGATCTGCAACACAAACTTGCCGTCGCGCGTGAATTTCAGGATCTGCCCGTCCTTCTCGCCGTTGCCGGTGATCCAGACAAAACCCTTGTGGTCGATGTGTATGCCGTGCTCGTTGCCCGGCCAATCGTAGCCCTTGCCCGGTCCGCCCCAGGAGCGCAGCAGCTTGCCGCTCGCATCAAACTCAAGCACCGAGGGGGCGGGCGCACAACACTTCGACAGCGGCGGATGGGTGGTGGCACCTTTCTCGTCGTCGGACAGGCTGAGCGGTCGCTGCAGCACCCAGACGTGATCTTCGGCGTCGGTCGCCACGCCGCTGACCTGGCCGAGTATCCAATTGTTGGGCAGCGGTTGTGGCCAGGCCGGGTCCACGCGGAACTTCGGCACAGCGTCGCCCGGTGCGGCCGCATTGACAGCGACTGCGCTCAGCAGGAAACCCGCCGCAGCCAGCCATCGATTGACTGCCCTTGCCATTTGCATTTTTCGCATCGCTCTCTCCTCGTTGAACATCATGTTGAAATGCTTTTTTTGTTGTAACCGGCTTCTGCTGCAAACGGATCAATGTTGCTGGCGCTGCCAATACGCCACACACGCCCGCGCCAGTGCCGCCGTGGAATCCACGCAGCGCGTACGCAACGGTGAATCGATGGCATCGAGCGCCAGCGGCACTTCGGTGCAGGCCAGCAAGACGGCCGCAGCGCCGTCATCGAGAAACGCCTGCACGACTTGCTGCAGAATCCGCCCGCCCGATTGCACATCGCCCGCCTTCACCGCGTCAATCGCCGGCAGGATACGTTCATCGAGCATGGCATCGGTGGGCAACACGGCTTGATAGCCCAGCACCGCCAGCCGGGCATCGAACAGCTTCGATGCCAGCGTTGCGCGGGTGGCAATCACGGCCACGCGCTGTCCCGGCGCGGCGATCCGGCCGACCTCGTCGCAGGCGGCATCGACAATACTTAGAAACGGCACAGGGCAGCCGGATACCAGGTCGTCATACCAGAAATGCGCGGTATTGCAGGGCATCACCAGCGCGGTGGCGCCGGCATCCAGCAAACGATCACGCGCGGCCAGCAATGCCGGAAGCGGCGATTCGCCATTGCCCAGGATGGCCGGCGGTCGCGGCGGAATGCGCGGGTCGGAAAGAATCAGCAGCGGCACATGGCCGGCATCACCGGCAACGGGCGTGGCGGCGATCACCTTGGCAAAGAAGTCCGCGGTGGCAAGCGGCCCCATGCCGCCGAGCACGCCGATCACGCGACCTTGCTCTTCACCGATTTGACGATCATTTTTTCGAGCACCTTGCGGTCCACATCGGTCAGGCGGTTGATGTACAGGCAGCCCTTGCCGGTTTTGTGCTTGCCGAGTTTTTTCAGCAACTCGGCGTCGCCGAGGATGTCCGCGCCAAGATACAGCGTGGTGGCGGCCTTGCGCGGTGAGAAACCGATCACCATCCAGTCCATCTCGCGACCGCTTTCATATTTCAGCACCCGCGACCCGAAGCCGACAATGGCGGGGCCCCACATCTTGCCCACGGACTTGGTGGCGGCCGCCATCATTTTGACCAGCGCGCGCGCATCCTCGCGCTGGCCCTCATCGGCGATCTTGTCGACAAACGCATCGACGCTCGCGCCGGTCTCTTTGGTCTTCAGTTCGGCCTTTGCCATGTCCGCATCCGCTCATGAAATTGGAAGATGCCCGACAATTTACTTCGAAGGCTTCGGCAAATCCAGCATGGCGCCGTACACCAGGGCGCTCATCTGTTCGCGGTAGTACTTGCGAATCTCGCCGGGTGCGACCGTGCCGTACACCACCACCAGCCGTTCCTTCGGGTCCGCCCAGAAGGCGGTGCCGTTGGCACCGTTCCATGTGTAGTCGCCGGCCGTCCCTGGAGAAGCGGCGATACCATCATGCAGGCGCACGGCGACACCCAGCCCAAAGGCATAGCCATCGCGCTGCGGTTCGGTGCCCGCCACATTGTTCTTGATGTGCGGCCCGAGGTGGTCGCTGGTCATGGCGCGCACGGTCTTGGGGCCGAGCACTCGTTTGCCGTCAATGATGCCGCCGTCCAGCAGCATCTGGCCGAAACGGATGTAATCGCCCACAGTGGCGAAGGCACATGATCCGCCGCAATCGAACTTGGGTGTCTTGTCGAGGATGGCGATGTTTTGTTCGCGCCCGGAGATCGGGTCCTTCGGCAATGGGCGGGCGAGGCGTTTCTTCTTGTCGGCCGGCACCTCGAAGGTGGTATCGGACATGCCCACCTTGTCCCATACGCTGGTCTTCAAATACTCACCGAGCCGCTTGCCGGTGATTTTTTCCATCACCAGGCCGAGCACGTCGATCGAGAAGCCGTAGTCCCATACCGTGCCCGGCTGGTAAAGGAGCGGCAGCGAGGCCAGCTTGGTGATGAATTCATCGCCGGTGTAGCGGTCCGCGGCAGGTGCGGAGCCGGCGGGGTAAAGCTTGTGCACCGCCGAATCACCGCGCGCGCCGTAGGTCATGCCTGAGGTGTGACGGAACAGATCGTGGATGAAGATGGGCCTGGCCGGCTCGGTGTGCATCTGTCCACCGGCGTCGACCACGCCCACATTCATCTTCGCGAACGCCGGAAAGTACTCGGCCAGCGGCGACTTGAGCGGCAACCGGCCCTGCTCGTTGAGCGTCAGGCCACCGACCGCCGTCATCACTTTGGTCATCGAGGCCAGGTTGAAGATGGCGTCGAGCGGCATCGGGGTGCCGCGCGACCGGTCGAGGAAACCGTAGGCCTTGTAATGCACCAGCTTGCCGTCGCGGGCGATGGCCACCACCGCGCCGGGCACCCGGTCAGCGGCGATTTCACGCGCGAAAAAATCATCAATCCGCGCCAGGCCTTCGCGGCTGAAACCCTGCTTCTCAGGCGGCACCATCGGCAGCGGCGTGGCCGCGCCGGTGATCGCGGCGCCCAACAGCGTTGAGCAGGCAAGAGCGGTCGATGCCGCGATACGTGTGAAGGTGATCATTCGTGTTCCCCCGGCGCGTTTTTATGGATGTGAATGGGCCTTGAAGCAGCCCAACCATGATGGCACAGGCCCGGTGCGGGCTGGCTGCGCGGCCGTCGCAATCCTTGTTACCGCTGGAGACCTGCCAATCCAGCAGTGGGGGATCCGACGCGGCAACGGGCGATATACCCCGCAACTGCCAGGTCAAAAATGCCGCGAAAACGGCGTTTTAACAATATAAACAGCCACTTATGAGATTGGCATTGTTCCTGCAAAGTAACATGGCCCGCAACCGCCGGTCGCGTCGCATTACCCATCTGCTTATCAACCGAATACCTATTGGAGTCCCAAATGTTCAAGAAGGAAATCATCCGCACCAGCCTGACCTCCCTCGCCATGGCTGCTCTTCTCGTCGGCATCATGAACCCAGCCCTGGCAAAGAACAGCGTCAGCCGGGGCGGCGGCGTGAAATGCACCTGGGTTCTCGTTTCATCGGTCGGCAACGTCAACACCTACACGCAGGTCTGCCGCAAGGGCGTTTAAGTCCCGCGAACTGATGCCAGCGACGACGGTCGCTGGCTGCGGGTCACGGACCACAATTGGGTTATTTGCCCCAGTCAGACTGGGGCAAATAACCATTGCTCCCGCCACAACCATTGTGCAATTTGCAATAAATTCTTTATTAATCAAATGATTGTCTGATTGGCATCAATTCTGCTGAGTAACCCGGGCAAGCCTGTCGCCTGACCCACCACACGCCTTGCAAACACGTCCACCCCTTACGGATGCGCAGCATGGCCAATATCTCAATCACGACCCCCGATCCCGCCGCCAATTTTTCCCGAAGCGACGAAGTCAACCACGCGCGCCTCAGCCGCCTGCTACGGCAACATCCCGAGTTTGAACACGGTGCCGGCGCGGATGAAGCCACCATTCGCGCGGCCGAAGCCTGCCTCGGCGTTAAATTCCCGGCCGCCTACCGCCAGTTTCTTGGTGACTTCGGCTGGGGATTTTTTGCCGATTTTGAAATCTGCGGACTGGGTGCTGACATACCTGAATGGATGAACGTAGTCCATGTCACCCAACTTGAGCGCAGCAATCGGTCTACGCCGCCGCCTGAGCACCTGCTGCCCATACACGCCGAGGGGGACGGCGACCATATCTGCATCAACGTGCGCGAACAGCCGGGCACCGCGACGGCCGTCGTATTCTGGGACCATGCCGCCGGCGACCAACAATCGCCCACAGTGCTGTCGAACGACTTTTTTGAATGGTTGTCGGGGTTGCTTTGATTCGTCCCATCCCACCGCGCTACGCGGGCGGCACCACGGGGACGGGTTGAGCGCCGGTGCCACGTGCCGACTCGCCTGGGCTTGCAAACGAATTCACGCCATTCAGCCGATTACATAAATGGGGCATTTCACCCAATATGCTAACGTGCAGCGATTCCCCGTGTCGCAGCCAGTTCAAGCCATGCAAACCACTCCTGCCAACAAACCCTTCAACCTGCTGCGCTGGTTTGCCTGGCTCAGCCCGATTGCGATCATTGCGATCGCCCTGGCCAACGCCTGGCTGATCTCCAATTTCCTCAACAACCACCTGTTCAAGCGCGATGCGGCCGTCTCGCGGGACTTCGTGCAGAACATCCTGGAAGCGGACGGCTCGCTCGACTACCTGTTGCGGCAGGATGATCCGGTGCTGCGTGAAAAATTCAACGGCTCGATCCTGCATTTTTCCAGTCTGCGCGACGTGCTGCGCGCCAATGTTTACACCCGCGACCGCACGATGCTCTGGTCCACCAACGCATCCCTGATCGGCCGCCGCTTCTCGGCCAATGAGGAACTGGACGAGGCGATGGAAGGCAAGCTGGTGGTGCACGCGGGCCGAATCGACGCGACCAGCAAGGACGAACATGTGGGCCTGGATCCGTCGACCCGCTTTTTTGTCGAAAGTTACATCCCGATCGTCCGTCCGCAGGACGGCACCATCGTCGGGGCCGTTGAACTGTACAAGGCGCCGCTGGCGCTCACCCAGGCCATCCAGGAGGGGCAGTACCAGGTGGGGCTGGCGGCGGTGATCAGCGCCCTCGCCCTGTATCTCTGCCTGTTCGGGCTGGTGCGTCGTGCGGATGCCACCATCAAACAGCAGCACGCGCAGCTGCTGGAAACCCAGACACTGGCGGTGGTGGGCGAGCTTACGTCGTCAGTCGCGCACAACATCCGCAACCCGCTCTCCTCGATCCGCTCGGCAGCGGAGCTGGCGCTGGAATCGCCGGGTGAGGATTGCTCCGAGCAGGCGCGCGACATCATCCGCGACGTCGACCGCATCTCGCGCCGCATTACGGAGTTGCTGCGCCTGTCCGGGCGCGACGGCCAGGGCATCGAGACCGTCGACCTGCTGGCAATGCTGCAGGAATGCGTGTCTGACCAGCGTGCCGCCTTTTCCCAGCGCGGCCAATCGCTTGAATTGGATAGTGAAGTCGAGTCGGCGCAACTGTCGGCGGATCCGTCGCTGCTGCAGCAGGTTTTTTACAGCCTGCTCAGCAATGCCAGCGAAGCCATGTCGAAAGATGGGCGCTGCCGGGTCCGGTTGCGCGCCGCCGACCGGCACTCCATGCGCATCGACATCAGCGATGAAGGCGCGGGCCTGGCGCCGGAAGCCGCCGCCCAGGTGTTCCGGCCGTTTTTCACCACCAAGCCACAGGGCCTCGGCCTCGGCCTGCCGATCGCACGGCGCATCGTCGAACGTTTCGGCGGCACGATGAGCTTCAGCAGCCAGCCGGGCGCGGGCTCCACCGTGACCATCTTCCTTCCGAAAGCCTAGAGACATGGCCAGTGTATTGATCATCGACGACGAAGCCACCCTGGCCAAAAACGTCGCCCGCTTCCTCGAAAAATCCGGCCACACCACCCGTATCGCGGTCACGGGCGAAGAAGGCATGCAGAGTTTCGCCGGCGACCCACCGGATGTGATCGTGCTTGATTACCGCCTGCCGGACGTGGACGGCATCACCCTCATCCAGCGCATCCGCACACAGGATGCGCTGGTACCCATCCTCATGATCACCGGCCACGGCAGCATCGAGCTGGCGGTTGACGCGATGAAGGCCGGCGCCAACGACCTGCTGACCAAGCCCGTGCCGCTGGCCGACCTGCGGCAGCGCATCGAGGACTTCAGCCTGCGCCAGCGCGAAACCAGCCGCCTGCATTACTTCGAGGCCCGCGAGCGCCGCCGCGTGCAGTCGCTGGTGGGTGACAGCGCCGTGATGAAGGCGCTGCGCGAGCGCATCGCGCGCATCGCCGACATCAGCGGCGACGGCCCGTTGCCACCGGTGCTGATCACCGGCGAAACCGGCGTGGGCAAGGAACTGGTGGCGCGCGCCTGCCACTTTGAGAGTCCGCATACCGAGCAGCCCTTCGTCGAACTCAACTGCGCAGCGATCCCGGCCAACCTGCTCGAGTCCGAACTGTTCGGCCACGAGCGCGGCGCCTTCACCGATGCCAAGGAGCGCAAGATCGGCCTGCTGGAGGCGGCCGACGGCGGCACGCTGTTTCTGGACGAGATCGGCGAAATGGATCTCGCACTGCAGGCCAAGCTGCTCAAGGTGATCGAGGACGGAAGGTTCCGGCGCGTCGGCG
>CAYSKY010000026.1:0-15711 GCA_964431425.1 uncultured Burkholderiales bacterium | reverse complement strand
AGCGTCGCGCCGACCGCCTTGATGCCACGTTCATGACACCGTGCAATGATCTGCCGATACGCGCTGATGAGCTCCGGCGCGGTGGTCATCGGCAGGGTAACGTTCTTGATGGTCCGCCCGCCGATGCCGATGTCGTTTATGCCCTCAGATACGATCAAATGGCTGATACCGGGCACGGCAAACACATCGCGATCCAGTCTTGCCAGTGCCCGCGGGCCGATGAAATCGTCGAGCAGGCGGTTGCCGCCGATACCGGCATTGACGACGCCGCATGCGGTTGCGCCCGGTTCTGCTGTGCGTGTGTCCTGTTGTTGCCGCGCAATCAGTCTTTCAGCCAGGATATCGGGCCAGCCTCGGAATGCAAACGGATGGCAGCCGGTGTGCGCGGTACTGCCATCCGTGATTGAGTCGCCCAGCGTCACGATGGCGCGGGTCGGGCGCAATGGCACGACGCTCAGCGCACTGACAATCGGTCGCACATTGATGGCGTTGCCCGCCTCCCAGCTTTCGTTCCAGCTAGTGTCACTACCTGCACAAATTTCGGCCTTGTGAGTGTCACCGCCTTGAGCCGGTACGTGCGTCTCAGGCAGGTAAAGACTCACGATGACTTCGCCGCGATCCGGGAGGGACATGTCGACGGGGTCGCTGACGACGGCGGTGCAAGGCGGTATGACTACCGACGAGTGCCCGCCGAAGGTAATCCCCCGCCCGGTTCCAGGCTCAACGGCCGGCGCATCACGACGGGCCAGACCGATGACCGCCGTACCCACCGATAGCGGGACGGCCCCGGCTTCATTGCTTAGGCGTACCCGGACCTCCGTGCCGCCCACGCTGACCTTGATGCGGTAGCGGATGGTGCCCCGCACCGGAATGGGTTGGGGCATGAACTCGACGGGAATGAAATACGTTGGCTCGGCCGGGCTTGCGCCCCAGGTTCCTACAGGACTCGGCATGGCTTGCGCCCCTTCAATACGGGATGGCATCGGGATCAAATATCAAAATGCCACGGGGGCCGCCGGCCCCCGTACGCATGGTTTCTTCGCGCCACCTAAAAATTGTAAGTGAGTTTGAGCTTCAGAAGGCGGGGATCATTGGGATACCTGACCTGCGCCCGCAGGCTGGGGATGTTGAAGCCGAACAGGGGCGTATACACATCGGTGAGGTTGCTGCCCGCCAATTCAACTTTCCAGCGATCGTCATTGCTGCCGATACCAATGCGCGCGCCCAATTGGCCGTAGGACGCAATGCGCCGGAAAGGGTCATGCCCGCTTGACGCATCGTACTCCGCGGTACGGAAGTAGTTCGCGCCGGTAAACCATGACAGGTTGTTGCCGGCTGGCTGCGCGTAATTGAACCCGAACGTGGTCTGGTAATTGGGATTCGGCGCAAACAGCACGCTGGTGGAATTGGTGGTGCCATGCAGGGTGCCCAGATTGGCAAACAGGGTCAGCCCGGCGGTCGGCCTTGCCACCAGTTCCAACTCAACACCGGATATCTTTGAATTGATGGTGCTGGTGCCGAAACTGCCGCCGGTGGACAGGAACGCAACCTGCTGGTCGGTGTAGTCGGTATTGAACACGGTGAGATTCAGCCGAAGCGCACGATTGAGCCACGTGGTCTTGGCACCCAGTTCGTAGGTGGTCGCATATTCAGGCTCGAATGGCGCACCGGCGGCTTCTGCAATCGAACGCGCACCACCGTTGTAGCCGCCGCTGCGGAAGCCGCGCGCGGCGGTGGCAAACAGCATGACGTCCCGATCCACTTTGTAGTCGAGGCCCAGACGCCACTGCGGCGCCGTCCAGGTCTTTTTCTGGCGAATGTCGAAACCGGGAATCAGTGTGCCGGGCGGTATTGCGCTGTCGTTGTATGCAGTCTTGTGATATCCCGCGACGTGAAAATCCTTGGTCTCGCTGGTCCAACGCACGCCTGCGGTGGCAGTGGCCCGTTCCGAGATCTTGAACGATTGCTGGGTGAATAGCGACCAGCTGTTCTTGGTCTGGTCAAACAGCGTGTACTTGGCCTCCAGCGCATTGCCGGACGGCACCGTGAATCCCAATCCCAGGCCCGCCAGACAGTCCACGTCCCACAGGAAGTCATTTTTTTCGCGGATGAAATAGGCGCCCGCCAGCCACGACCAGTCACCACTGCCGCCACCGAAATTGAATTCCTGCGTGAACTGGGAATTCTTGAGAATCTGGTGTGCGGTGAACGCACTGAAGTTCAGGCCGTCCACGTCCTGGTTGATACGCTCGTCGAGCTTGCGGTAGGCCGTGATGGATCGGAAATCCAATTCACCGAGTTTGCCGTGCAGGTTTGCCGTCACGCCATCAGAGTCCAGATTGTCATAGCGGTTGCTGATTTCCGAGAAGAAATCCCGCTTGTTGAATCCGGGACGATTAAACAGATCAACGGTACCGCCACTCGCCGCATCGAAGTAACTGACGCCCTGATAGGGTTTTGTTTTGGTGCGCGTGGTGTCGAGACTGAGCAGGAAATCCCATTCACGGTTGAGTTTAGTCAGCACGTGCAAGCGCGCTGCCAACGAGTCATTGGTGGCGGCCTCGGATCCATCCAGCAGGTTCTTCTGGTAGCCATCATGCTTGCCGGACATGACCACCAGCCGCGCGGCTGACTGCTGGTTGGCCAATGGAATATTCATCGCGACATTGAGGTCGCGCTGGTTGAAACTCCCCAGCGTGGCTTCCACCTTGCCCTCAAACCCCGCGGCGAGATCCGGTTTGACGGTTACCACCTTGATGGCGCCCGCTGGTGAGTTGCTGCCGTACAGTGTGCCCTGCGGTCCCCGAAGGACCTCAACCCGCTCAACATCGAAGAATGCGCGATTGGCCCCGAGCGACCGTGTCAGGTAGACATCATCCAGGTAGAGGCCAATGGCGGGATCCTGCGAAAAAACCGCGTTTGCCGTACCGATGGCCCGGATGTATGCCGTTACAGTGTTGGGCGAGCCGACGTTCAGGATGAGAATGTTCGGCACTGCACTTTGCAGGTTGTTGACGTTGGTGACATTGAGCGACTCGAGCACGTCAGCGGGTAGCGCCGTGATCGATACCGGCACCTCCTGCAAGGTCTCTTTGCGCTTTTGGGCGGTCACAACAACTTCGTCGAGAACGGCAGTTTTGTCGCTGGGGGCCACTGTGGCCGTTGCGCCTTGAGCGCCGGCCGACGAAGTCATCAAGAGTGCGCTGATGCTGCCGGCCAGCACTGTCATTCTATAAAGAGTGTCCTTCATGTTTAACTCCTCCATGATCTTCAGCGGAAAATTTATTTTTATAATCAACGAATTGAGCCACCCCTATCGCTTCAGAAGTCGGCTGACTGAGACTGCAGGGCAAAATCTAACACGCAGATTGATCAATCTCAATACAATTTCGATAGAAATCGAGCAATTTCAATCATTAATGGGCAGAACGCCTATCTTGGGCTCCACCACCATTCCCATTTTGGGTGAACGACTGCCGTGAGGTTTTTGCCTTGTGCGTACCCACAAAGCCATCGCCAGCCCTGCCGGCCGGATGTTCAACCGTATCATCCAAGAGTTTGATTGACTTTGCGTGCTAATGCGCTTTTTTGCGCATCATGGAGGCGCAGCAAAAACTTTGGTTGTATGCTGTCCGGATTTCGCTCGGAGAGGACCCATGAAAAAAATCACCGCCCAACTCGTTGCCGGCCTTTGCCTGACGGTGCATGTCAGCCTGTTTGCCGCCCAGCCGGCCGGAATTGAGTTTCTGAATTCCGCGAAGGTGCTTCCCGGCTCACTACCGTTTTCGGAGGCGGTGCGCGTTGGCAACACCGTCTACCTTTCCGGCCAGATCGGTGTCATTCCCGGTACGCTAAAACTCGCACCCGGCGGCATCAAAGCCGAGGCAAAGCAGACCATGGACAACATCAAGGCCACGCTGGAGGCACATGGCTACAAGATGAGCGACATCGTCAAATGCACGGTCATGCTTGCCGACATGGCCGAGTGGAGTGCATTCAATGACGTTTACAAGACCTACTTCGCCAACCGCTTCCCCGCACGGTCGGCATTCGGCGCAAACGGGTTGGCCCTCGGCGGGCGCCTGGAAGTTGAGTGCATCGCTGCGGTCGACAAATAGTCATTCGTCGCGCGACCTTGACGACGGCTGGCAAGCGCCGGCCACCCTGCACCCCATCCGCTACTTGAGAGACCCTGCCATGCTCCGCAAACTCATGCCGCTGTTCGCGGCCCCCTTTGTTGCCGCCTGCTCAAGCCTCAATACCGGCCACAGCGCACCGACCCCGCCTGCCGCCAAATCCGCCGATACACAGGTGCGCGTGTCGTACGTTACCTTCCAGACGCTCGATCCTGCAAAGCCGTTGACGGAGGCGGGCGTGCTGCGGATCCCGGTAGAGGCGAAACGACCGATGCCCGCCGTGGTCATTGTTCATGGCTCGGCCGGCGTGGACAGTCGCGGCCCGGCCTATGCCGCCGACCTGAATGCCGCCGGCATCGCAACATTGGAAATCGACATGTGGGCGGCGCGCAATATCGCCAGCCCCGCAGACCGGCCCAAAGGCGTGCCATTGACGCTACCCGACGCCTACGGCGCCTTCAAACTGCTCGCAGCCAATCCCGCCATTGATGCCAAGCGCATTGGTATCACCGGCTTCAGCTGGGGTGGGGTCGTATCGATGCTCACCGCGACAAATCAATACTCCGAGAAATACCTGGGCAAGGACGCGCGGTTTGCGGCGCACGCGCCAAACTATCCTGTTTGCTGGGTTTACAACCGCGTACCCGGCTATGAATTCAAGCAGTTCACCGGTGCGCCGGTGATGATCCAGGCCGGCGAGATTGACACCTACGACCTGCCCGACACCTGTCCCTCGCTGGTGAAGTCGCTCGGCGAAAGTGCGGCGAAACTGGTCACGCTGAAAATGTATCCCGGCGCCGGACACGGTTGGGACCGTACCGAGCCGGCCATGACGATTGAAGACCCGTACGCGCATCTTGGTCGCGGCGGCAAGGTGTTGATGGAGAACAACGCGCCGGTGGCGGCCCGGTCGCGTGCCGCCACGGTTGCCTTCTTTCGCTGTTCCCTTGGCCTCGGCGGCTGCCCCTGATGCATTGCTTATCGCGTATCGCCCCTTTTCCGCCAAGCCACTCCTCTTACGCCACCACCAACCCGGCCCTGATACGATGAATCCATTACTCCCCCGTCATGCCCTGGCGCGATCGCTCATCTGGGCCGGCATGGCCGCGATCGTTTCGTCCTGCGCGACCGTCCCCGGCGAAGGCGGGCGGACGGTACAGATCCAGCGCACCACTCATGGCGTGGCGCATATCACGGCGGCCGACTACACCGGCATCGGCTACGGCGTGGGATATGCGCATGCGCAGGACAACGTCTGCCAGACAGCCAATCAGCTGGTCACCGTTCGCGGCGAGCGCTCGCGATACTTCGGCGGTGCGGCCAGCGGACTGTTGGGGCTGCGGCTAATGTCTAACGAACAGATTGATTTTTTCATCCGCCTGCACATGGACGATGCAGTACTGGCCAGGGCCTATGCCGGCATCAGCGCCGATGCACTCGCCACGGCGCAGGGACAGGTTGCCGGCTACAACCGGTGGCTGGCCGATACCGGGGTCGCCAATCTGCCGCAACCCTGCCGGGGCGCGCCTTGGGTGAGACCGATGACGCTGGCCGACCTGTATCGGATGCAGGAGCTGTCCATGATCCAGATCGGCATCGGTATCTACGCCGACGCGGTGCTGGCGGCAAAACCGCCGGGCGCGAACGCTGTTGCCATGACTGCACCACTCTCCCGGGCGCTTGCCAAACTTGATAACGCCGCGGAACCGGAAATGCTCGGATCGAACGGCTGGGCATTCGGCAAGGACACCACCCCGGACGGTCGCGGGCTGCTGCTGGGCAATCCGCATTTCCCGTGGGCCGGGGCAAACCGCTTCTGGCAACTGCACTTGGTGATTCCGGGCAAGCTCGACGTGATGGGCGTTTCCATTGGCGGCGCCGCCATGGTGCAGGTTGGCTTCAACAAGGATGTCGCCTGGACCCATACCGTCTCCACCGGCAAGCGTTTCACGCTGCACGAACTGACGCTGGACCCGGCCGACCCCACCGCATACATACTCGACGGCAAGTCGCGCAAGATGGCGGCCAGGGAAATTGCGATCGAGTCACTCGGCGCCGATGGCAAACTGGTGACGCGGCGCCAGACCTTCTGGCATTCGGTCTGGGGCCCTATGCTGATGATGCCGCGCATGGGTCTGGGTTGGACCGGGACCACCGCCTATGCGATCAAGGACGCCAACGCCGGCAACACGCGGTTTGCGGACGCCTGGCTGGCCATGAACAAAGCCCGAAACGTCGATGACCTGCGCGCAGCCATCAGCGGCTCGTCCATCCCCTGGGCCAACACCATTGCCGCCGACCGGGATGGCAGGGCGATGTATGCCGACCTGTCGGTTGTGCCGGATATTCGCGACGAGCAGATGACCCGCTGCGCCGCGTCAAAACCCGCCGCCGCGCTTGCCACCACCGCCGATCTGGTGGTGCTGGATGGCTCGCGCAGCCAATGCGACTGGTACCGCGATCCCAAGGCGCCGGTGCCCGGCTTGATTCCGGCCGAACGCATGCCGGTCCTTGTCACCGACGGCTGGGTGCAGAACAGCAACGACAGTTACTGGCTGAGCAATCCGGATACCGGCATTGCCGGGATTTCATCCATGCTGGGCCGCACCGGCATTCCGCAGCGCCTGCGCACACGCAGCGGCATCGAGGAAATCCGCGCCCGGCTCGCCGGCGCCGACGGCCTGCCAGGAAACCGGATGGGCATGGCGGAATTGCAGACGGTCATTCTTCGCAATCGCAACAAGGCCGCCCAACTGGTCGTCGATGACCTGCTCGCCGCCTGCGCCGGCGAGTCCGATCCGGACGTCCGCGCCGGCTGCGCCGCGCTGAAGGGCTGGAACTACCGCAATGATGTGGACGCGCGCGGCGCGCCGCTGTTCAAGGAGTTCTGGCGGGTGGCCAGTGAGATTCCCAAGGTATGGCGGATCCCGTTTGATCCGACCAATGCGGTGAACACGCCGGCCGGACTCAATCTGCGCGACAACGATATGCGGGCCAAGGTCATGGATACCCTCGGCAAGGCGGTGCGCGCCATGAAGAAAGCCGGTTTCCCGGCCGACGCGACGCTCGGCAGCGTGCAATACCGGGCCATCGGCCAGGGACGCATCCCGGTACACGGTGGCGCGGAGTACGAAGGCGTGCTCAACAAGATCGGCATGATGGGACCGGCGCCGATCACCGAGAGCGGATTTATTGTTGACTTCGGCACCAGTTACATTCAGACCGTGACGTTCGACGATCGCGGCCCGATTGCACAAGCCGTGCTGACCTACGGCCAGAGCAGCGACCCGGCATCGCCGCATGCCAACGACCAGCTGCCGGCGTTCTCGCGCAAGCAGTGGTTCAGCCAGCCATATCACCCGCAGGACATCAGCGCGCAGGCAACCGGCGCGCCTACGCTGCTGCGCTACTAGAAACCACGAAGGGCCGGCGCCGCGGTGCGCCGGCAATTCAGCCCGGCTTGGGGCGCGCCCGCGATATGAGACAGTCAAATGCAGAACGGCGCGGGAAACCGGAAATGCATGCCGGCTTCCCGCGCCGCCTTGTTTCAGCAATCCGCGCTAGAAGTTGTACTTCGCCTCGAAGCCGTACATGCGCGGCACACCGCGCGTGACGAAGTTGTTGCCGAGGAAATCACGACCCGACGCGATCACATAGTCCTTGTTTGTCAGGTTGCGGCCCCACAGGCTGACGCTCCATTTGGCGTTGTCAGGCGAGTAGGCCAGGCGCATGTTGATGAGGTCGCGCGCGGAGCCATCCGGAAGACCGGTACCCTGAAACGTGCTGTCACGATGGCTGAAGTCGCCAAACAGATCAACACGGCCGCCGAGACTCGTGACAGGCATGCTGTAGTCGAAGTTGACCCCCACCGTCAGCTTGGGTGTATCCGGCACTTCCTGGCCCGAGAAATCCACGCCCGGCCCGCCGGCATTCGGAAAGCTCTTGTACTTGGTGCTGAGCACACCGACGTTGGCACCCATGCTGAAATTCTGCGTGACCCGCACCCTGGTGCTGGCTTCCAGGCCTTCTGATTTCACCTTGGCCGCGTTCTTCAACTGCAGGATGGCGGTGCCGTTGGCCAGCGGCACAAAGAAGAACGTCTGGTAGTTGTCGAAGTCGCTGGTGAACGCAGCGATGTCGTATTGCATGCGACCGCCCAGTAGACGACCCTTCACACCGACTTCGTAGCTCTTGACGGTTTCCGTATTGAAATTGAGTCCGTCCGCCACCTGCGCCGGGCGCACAAAGTCGGCGTTCCAGCCGCCGCCCTTGAAACCGGTGGAGTATTTGGCATACAGGTTGGTGTCCTTGCTGGCGGCAAACGTGAAGCCAGCGGTGCCGGTAAATTTGTTTTCGGAGCGGTTGTCGCGGTAGTCGACCAGCGTCGCGATACCCAGCGCGCCGGCGCCGTTCAGGTTGTAGAGGAAATCCTTCTTTTCGCTGGTCTGACGGGCACCCAGGTTCAGTGTGAACGCGCTGCTCAGGTCATAGTCCAGCGCACCGAACACCGCGGTGGTCTTGGTGTTGACCTGGCCGGCGTTGGTGCCTTCCAGACCGGCGGGCAGGCGGATGAGCCCCGCGTCCACGCCGCTGCGCGCCTTGCGAACGGTGTCGGCATCTTCCTTCGAGTAGTACACGCCGGCGACGTAGCGGGCGCTGCTTTTGTTGGAAGAGACGATTCGGAATTCCTGCGACGTCTGCTTGAAATCATCGACGTACTGGATTCTGAAAATATCCTGCGGGTTGTAGTCCGTATCGTTGGCGCGGTCCTGATGGGTGTCGCGGTAACCGGTGATGGAGGTCAGCGAGGCGCCGTTTTCAAGCGCGTAGTTCACGGTCATGCTCAAGCCGGATAATTGGGCGTTGATGAACGGTGTGGTGTTGAAATTGACCTGGCGGTGAGGCAGCGGGCCCGCCGGCAAAGGCCGGTCGCTGAAACTGGTGACTGGCTCGCCCAGAATGATTTTCTGCTTGGTGTCCGAGTAGTCCCCGAACAGGCTGATCTTGAGATTTTTCGTGGCATCAAAGACCAGTTGCGCGCGCGTCGTCATGCGTTTCAGGTCATCCAGCTTGTCGCCATTGAACAGATTGGTCGAGTAGCCGTCGCGTTTTTCCGAGGCGATGGAGAACTTGCCAAGCACGTTGTCGGCGATCGCACCGGAGAACGTTGCGTAGGCTTCTGCCGCGCCGTAATTGCCGGCGACCGCGCGCAGGGAGCCTTCAAAATCCTTGGTCGGCGCGCGCGAGGTGATATTCACCGCACCGGCCACGGTATTGCGGCCGAACAGATGACCCTGGGGGCCGCGCAAGACTTCTACCTGCTCAATATCAAACAGCGGCTGGTTGATGGCCTGCGCCTGGCCCAGGTAGATGCCGTCCAGATAAATGCCGACGCGGGTGTCCCATCCGATGTTGCGGCCGCCGCCGCCGACCCCGCGCACGGTGATCTGCGGCGTCCCGGGCAAGGGTGCGGCTTCAAAGTTCGGCACCGATTGATTCAGGTCGAACAGTGAGCGGATGCGCGATTTCTCTAGCGCCTCTTCACTCAGCACCGTCATGGATATCGGCACATCCTGCAGGGATTGGGCGCGCTTTTGCGCCGTGACCGTCACGGTATCAAGCACATTCGGCTCGTCGGTCTTGGGGGCGGCGGCCTGTTGGGACATCGCCGGCGAGATTGCGCCGGCGACCGCGAGCGCCAATAGTGAATGTCGAAAGCGCAGCGGTTGCGTCGGAATACTCATGTCATTCTCCTCGTTGAAGTTGTGTTTGTGGCGCGCTGGTCGCGCACGATCTTTTTTTTCGCAAGCGTGTTCAACCCGGGGACAATGTCAGTCATGCTGCAGAGGATTTTCACGTCAACGCGGCCACTAACCGCATACCGGCCGCGCCCGTCAATGTGATACCCGCATGTCACAACCCACTTCCTCCGAGATCCTCTTGACGGGACAAATCGGCCCTCTCGGAAACTCACTGCTTGACCGGAGGGCGGCTGAGATCAAGGCTACCACCACACCAATCAATCATCAACAACATCGGTATTTTTCCGTCTTTTTGTGTCATTTATGATCGAAAAAATGGCGGGGAGCGATCAAATCGCGCGCTTTCTGACCGAAATTGCTGCATTGCAACGAAAATGGGCCGCCCGTTTCAGCGCCGATCTATGCACAGCCATGCTGCGCCCGCAGTGTCTTGCGTACGGAAATTCCAAGGCGGGCACCACTGGGCGTGTCTGACGCAACGGCCGTCACATTGAAGGACGTCGACTGAGCGTGCTCGAACAGCCGCCTGCCCGCAGATTCGGTCTCAGGTGTCGGCGATCTTCGGCAACTCATCCGCCAGCACCTTCAGCCCCGCCTGCAGCAGGCGGTCATAACGCTGGCGTTCGGCGGCAATGGTTTCCGGCGTCCATTTGAAAAAACCTTCGCCGGTTTTCATGCCGAACTTGCCGGCCGTCACCCGTTCGCGCAATACGGCCGCGGGCTGGGTGGTGGCCGACAGCGAGGGGTACATGGTGGTGGCGGCGGCGGCGTGGATGTCGATGCCGGCATGATCGCGCTGCAGCACGGGGCCGGCGGCCAGAAAGCGAAAGCCGAAGCCGAAGCGCACGGCATTGTCCACGTCCTGCGGCGTGGCCACGCCTTCATCGATCATGGCAAACGCCTCGCGCGCCAGGGCGTGCTGCAGGCGGTTGGCAAGAAATCCGGGCAGGTCTTTTTTCACCAGCACCGGCACCATGCCACAAGCGCGCATGAAGGCCACCAGCGTGTCGCCATGCGCCGGTGTGCTGTTGGCGCCGAGGATGACTTCCACCAGCGGCACCAGGTGCGCCGGCATGAAAAAGTGCAGGCCCAGCATGCGCGAGGCAGTCTTCAGTTCCGTCGCGATGGCGCTGATCGGAAAGCTGGAGCTGTTGCTGGTGAGCAGCGCATCGGGCCGCGCACGGCGCTCCAGCTCGGCAAACAGCGCAGCCTTGATGTCGATGCGCTCTGGCACGCATTCGATCACCAGGTCTACGGCCGGCCAGTTGACCTCATCAAGCGAGCCCACCGCATGCAAACGGTCGCGCCGGCCGGGATGGCCGAGGCTGTTCATGCCGCGCGTGAAATGGTCGGGCAGTGCGGCGCGGCGTTCGGCCTTGGATTCGACGACCGTGGTGTGGCAGCCGGCGCGCGCCAGCACCATCGCCACATCGGCGCCCATGGTGCCGCCGCCGATTACAGCGGCTGTGGAGTGGGAGGGGGAATCGAGCATAGTGGTTGCTTTCAATTGTCTAGCGCTCGCCATATGGCGGTGCGCAATGCATATCTACTTCCACCTTTTCTAAGGGGGGATTGAGGGGGATTTTCAGGCGCCTGCACTGCGGTAGCGACCGCAAATCCCCCTCAGTCCCCCTTTAAGAAAGGGGGAAATCCGCGATGTGACCAGGATGCACAATATTGCATCGTCACCGGACTACCAGCTGTTATTCCACCGGCGCCACCCGATCCAGCGGCGGCATCATGAAATCAAAATCGCACCCGAGATCCGCCTGCGTGACGGTGGTGAGGAAAAGCTTCCGGAAACCGTGGCCGGGCATGTCGGCGAGCGTTGGCGGCGGCGTCCATTCGGCGAGGCGCTTCGCCATTTCTTCCTCGCTGATTTCCAGCGTAAGCGAACGGTTGGCGACATCGAGCGAAATCATGTCGCCGTTTCGCACCGCCGCCAGTGGGCCGCGCTCGGCAGCCTCGGGGGTGATGTGCAACACAATGGTGCCGAACGCGGTGCCGCTCATGCGCGCGTCCGACATGCGCACCATGTCCTTCACACCGGCCCTCGCCAGTTTTTTCGGAATCGGCAGGTAGCCGGCTTCGGGCATGCCGGGCGCGCCTTTGGGGCCGATGTTTTTCAGTACCAGCACGTCGTCGGCGTTGACATCAAGGTCGTCGCGGTCGATGCGATTGGCGAGGTCTTCGAGTCCGTCGAACACCACCGCGCGGCCGCGATGCTGCAGCAGCGCCGGTGTGGCTGAGGCGTGCTTGATGAGCGCACCGCGCGGGGCGAGGTTGCCTTTCAGCACCGCGAGCCCGCCGGACGGAAAGATCGGCGCCTGCGCGAGGCGAATCACTTTGCGCGGTGCCGACACATTGAGCGCGGTGGCGGCATCGATTTCCGCGCCCAGCGTGCGGCCGCTCACCGTCATGCAGTCCAGATGCAGCTTGGGCTTGAGCTCGGACAGCACGGCCATCAACCCGCCGTCTTCAAACAGGTGCTCCATGTAATGCGCGCCGCTGGGCTTCAGGTCCACCAGCACCGGCACGCCGCGGCCCAGGCGATCAAACGCGGGCAGGTCGATGGCGATACCGAGGCGCGCGGCCACGGCGGTGAAATGGATCAGCGCATTGGTGGAGCCGCCGATGGCGTGCAGCACGATGAGCGCGTTGGTGATGGCTTCGGGGGTGAGGATTTCCTTGGGCAGCAGCGGCGTTTTGGTCAGCGCCACGGCGCGCCGGCCGGTGGTTTCCGAATGACGGAAGCGTTCGGCATACACGGCGGGAATTGCGGCGGCTCCTGGCAAACTCATGCCGGCCGCCTCGACCATGCAGGCAATCGTGCTGGCCGTGCCCATGACCATGCACGTGCCGGTGGTGGGTGCGAGTTTGGCGTTGACCTCGTTGATCTCGGCTTCATCAATGTCGCCGGCACGATAGCGCGCCCAGAAGCGGCGACAGTCAGTGCAGGCACCCAGACGCTCGCCCTTGTGCGCGCCGGTCAGCATCGGCCCAGTGGGAATGATGATTGACGGGATTTCGAGCGAAGCCGCCGCCATCAGCTGTGCGGGAATGGTTTTATCGCAGCCGCCGATAAGCACCACCGCGTCCACCGGCTGTGCGCGCATCATCTCGCCGGTCTCGATGGCCATGAGGTTTCGCAGGTACATGCTGGTCGGGTGCGCGAACGATTCGCCGATGGAGATCGTCGGGAACACGAAGGGCATGCCGCCCTCCTGCATCACCCCGCGTTTCACGGCCTCGATGATCTGCGGCACGTTGCCGTGGCAGGGGTTGAAATCGCTGGCGGTGTTGGTGATGCCGATGATGGGCCGGTCGAGTGCATCGTCGGTGTAGCCCATCGCCTTGATGAACGCCTTTCGCAGGAACAGCGAAAAGCCGCTGTCGCCGTACGAGGTCAGGCCGCGGGTCAGTCCCCTGCCTTTTTCTGCCGTCATGTCGCTACTCGAGCTTGATGTTGGCTTCCTTCGCCACGCGCGTCCATTTGTCCATCTCGGCCTTGATGCGTTTGGCGGAATCGGGCGGGTTGAGGTAGCCGGTGATGACGCCCTGCGCATCCATGCGCGACTGCGTATCGGGAAGGGCCAGCACTTTTTCCAGCGTCGCGGTCAGCTTGGCGACGATGGCCGGCGGCGTCTTGGCCGGTGCCAGCACGCCGAACATGGAGGTAACGATGAAATCCGGCAGCCCGGCTTCAGCGGCGGTGGGCACATCGGGCAGGTTGGACGAGCGCGTGGGCATGGCAATTGCCAGCGGGCGCAGGTTGTTGGCCTTGATATGCGGCAGCGCGGCGGGCATGGTCTCGATCATGCTCTGCACCTGGCCGCCGATGAGGTCATTCATCGCGGGACCGCTACCCTTGTACGGCACGTGCAGCATATCCAGCTTGGTCATGGACTTGAACAGCTCACCGGCCATGTGCTGCGGTGAGCCGTTGCCAGACGAGGCAAACGACACGCCGGGATTGGCCTTGGCGTAGGTCATCAATTCCTTGAGCGTTTTCACCGGCACCTTGGAATTAACCACGAACACCAGCGGCACCTGGCCCACCACGCCGACCGGCACGAAATCCTTCGCCAGGTCAAACGGCAGATTGGGCTGCAATGCGGCGTTGATGGAATGACTGGTGAGCGCGCCCAGCAGCAGCGTATAGCCATCCGGTGCGGCAGTGGCGACGGCGGCCGCCCCGATCGAACCCGTGGCGCCGGCGCGGTTGTCCACCACCACCTGCTGGCCCAGCGCCTCGGAAAGTTTCAGGGCGACGATGCGGCCAATCACGTCGGTGGCACCACCCGGCGGATAGGGGATCACCAGCTTGATGGGCTTTGACGGATAGTCCTGGGCGGCGACCTGTGCGGGCAGCAGTCCCGCCGCGAGCGCCAGAACCGCCGCGAGCGCGGTGCGCCCGAATTGGCGGCGCAAGTTGAAATTCAGTGGGGTCATGCGTTCCTCCGTGGATGTTGTTGTGGTCTGCGCGCAATCCGGCAGGTGCCCGTGCGATGACAGGGTCAGGTTAGCAGAACCTGCGGAATTTCCCTTGAGTTCGGTCAGGCCGGGCGGGCCTCGGCCGCCTCAGGTGGTCGCGGACGGTTGATCCTCGTACAACCAGGCATGCGCCACTTCCATATCCGAAAAGGCCCGCAGTGAAACGCCGCGATTGACGGCCACGGTTTCCCAGAACTTGCGATCGCCCAGAGCGGCCTCGCCGCAGACGACGGCCGCACGCCCCACGTTGGGCGCCTGGTCGGCGATGAATTTGGCGGCTTCATAGGCGTCCAGCGTGTGCAGGGAGCCGAACAGTTTTCGCTCGTCGCAAAGAATGAATTTGCAACCGCCCTTGCGCGCCGCTTCTATCACGGCCAGCGAATAGCCCTGGATTTCGGCCAGGTTCTCGACCTGGCCGGCTGCCTCTACGTACAACAAATCACCCTCGACGAGGATGGAGTAAGAGATCGCCATGTTGCGCCTCCTGGTTCTTGTCGCCGTCTGCGTGCCCATTGCGCAAGTCGACAGTTTGGAGTCCGAGGCTACCAAAGCAAACGGGGCGTGGCTTGAGGCGCATCAGGAAAGACGCAGATCGACAACTCCAGCATTGGCGCGGCTTCCCGGGCAAAAATGGCCTGAAGACCGCGCCAGTGCTTGAGTTTGACAGACAGGCGCCGCGCGCGCGGCTCAGTGCGGCGTGCTTCTCACAACTTCACCGCCCCGCACGATGACGCGCAGATGTCTGCCGTCAGCCGCCAGCAACCCGATGTCCTTAAGCGGATCGCCGTCCACCAGAAGCAGGTCCGCCGCCGCGCCCGGGGCGATGCAGCCGATCTGCCCGGCCATCATCATCATTTCCGCCGCGACCGAGGTGGCCTGCCGCAGGATTTCCAGTGGCGAGAACACTTCGCTGCGGATGGTGAACTCGCGGCACTGCTGCACATAAGTACTGCCCAACAGGTCGGTGCCGAAGCACACTTTCACGCCGGCACGGCGCATCGATTCCAGACCGGAGAGCGCCGACTTGTAAGCGAAATCCATCTTCTCCTGGCTTTGCGCCGGGAAGCCCAGCTGCCGGCCCATTTCAGCGAGGGCAAAGATGGTGGACATGGTGGGCACGATGTAGGCGCCGCGTTCGGCCACAAAACGCGCGGTGTCATCGTCGATCAGCGTGCCGTGCTCGATGCTGCGCACGCCGAATTCCACGCTGCGGCGCACCGCGGCAGCCGGGTGGCAATGTGCAGAAGCGTAGCTGCGGCGCTCGGTACATTCGCCGACGATGGCGCGGATCTCGTCCTCGCGGTACTGGTTCATCCAGA
>CAYSKY010000025.1:0-15788 GCA_964431425.1 uncultured Burkholderiales bacterium | reverse complement strand
GTGTGCGATTCGGGGCCATGCTCGCCGCCATGGTTGCCACGCAGGCGGCTTCGGATTTTTTGGTGCTGTGGCACCCGTGCGCCAGCGGGCGCCGCTACATCCGCGAGCTGCGCGCGCACGCAGCCGCAGCCGGCCTGAACGAAGAAGCCGATGCTTGCCTGGAAACCGGTGGTGTGTTGCTGCCCTCGGAACTGCTGGGCCAGCTTGAGGCGCTGGAATTGCCCGTGGCGCGGGTGCCCGCAACCACACCGGTACTGGTGCTTGGCAAGGCACCGCTTGCGGCGGCGGCACAACAGCTGGCGGCACCAACCGACTTCGTTGAAGCCGTGGACATCGACGGCATGATGGCCGAGCCGCAGTTCACGCTGGTTCCAAACACCTCGATCGCCGCCATCACCGGCTGGATTGCACGCCTGCCGGGGTCGGCGGCAACGAAGGTATACATGAGCCGGCTCGCCGGGTCCGACGTTGCAACCGATGCGGATTTTACGGAACAGGTCTGCCGGTTTGGCGCCGGCGATGCGCTGTTCGGCGTGCTGCGGCAGCCCCGTTCAAAACCGCGCGCGTCCGTGGTGGTGATGTTCAATGCCGGCTGCCAGCATCATGTCGGGCCGAACCGTTTGTATGTCAGCCTGGCGCGCGAATTGGCGGCCATGGGCTACGCCTCATTCAGGCTGGATCTGCGGGGTATCGGCGAAAGTGTGGTGAGTGATCCGGCGGCTGAAAACGTCGCCTATCCGGATTCCGCAATGGAAGATGCCGCGGCGGCCATCGAATACCTGCAGAACCGACACGGCTATCAGGAGTTCATCCTGATGGGGCTCTGTTCGGGAGCGCATACTTCCTTCCACGCCGCCGTGCAGTTGGGCGGGCGTTTCCGTTTTCCTTTGCTGGTCATGCTCAACCCGCTTACCTACCGTTGGGTGCCGGGCATGAGCCTGGACGTCACCCAACAGGCCCAGCAGGCCTCCTACTATGCACAGGCCATGCGCCGTCGCGGCGCGTGGCTGAAGTTGCTGAGTGGCCGCGTCAACTTGAAAAACATTTTTGGTGTGGTGGTTCGCCAGGTGCGCACGCTCACGCGCGCCGCCATGCTGTATTTGCGGGAAATGATCGGGCAGCCTAGCGAACCCCTGTCGCAGGAACTGCAGGCATTGTGGAAGCGGCCGGTGCCTGCCATCACCCTCTACCTGGGGGATGGCGAACCCGGCTATGCGCTATTGCGTCAGGCCGCGCCCTATCAGGCCAGACGTGGGCAAAGCACGGGGCGACTCGTGGTGCGGCGCATCGCCGGTGCCGATCATGTCTTCACGCGGCAGGCGGCGCGACAGGCGCTGTTTGCCGACATCCGCGCACTGCTGGGGCCGGATAAGCGCTGAACGCGCCGGGCTGGCCTGCGGCTATTCAGCCAGCCATTCCAAAATCGACTGCCACTGCTCCACATCCTGCGCATTCACCGAGGGCGGCAGATCAAAGATGGACTTGCCTTCAAATGCCGCCGCCACGTAGTTCTGCGTGTCGCGCAGATGGGTCAGCACCGGCAGGTCGATGGGCGCGAGGAATTCGTCCAGCTTGCCCGCCGCGCGGGTGTGCGCATCCACCCGCATGCCGACAATGGCCACAAACGCCTTGCCCTTGCGAATGGCCTTTTCTTCCAGCAATTCATCGAGAAACTGGCGCGTGGCCGCGAGATCAAAGCTGGAGGGAACGATGGGCACGATGACCTTTTCGACACGCTTGACCAGGTCGGTGAGTTTGTCCCCGTGCAGGCCGGCCGGAGAATCCAGCACCAGAATACCGTCGCCGGATTTCTGTTTGCCGCTGTCGAGCCGCTGGATGGCGGGCAGGTGCGCGGGGCGTGTGGACAGCCAGTGCAGTGAGGATTTCTGCCGGTCCAGGTCCCATAGGAAGATGGTGTCGCCGCGACGGGCCAGTGCGCCTGCGAGATTGGTGGAGAGCGTGGTCTTGCCCGCGCCGCCCTTGGGGTTGGCCACGAGGATGGTTTTCATGGTGTGCGCATCCGGGTTTTGGTGCTGTCACGCTATCAGATTGGCGCAGCGGCTGCATGGCGGAGGCGGCGAATTCTGGTGCGGTGCAGCAATCGGCCGAGGTACCGTTTCGATAAGGCGATTGCCGAAATTGCGTCTTGAACCCCGCGGTGGAAGGCCGATAATGCCAATCATCGGCCGCACGGATTCAGAATCTGGCTCCCTGTCGGCGGCCTTGAAATACACAAAGGACATTGCCCGCTCATGACTTCCCTCGTCATCACCATCATCGGTCCCGACCGCCCCGGCCTCGTCAGCGCCATCTCCGACAAAGCCGCCGAGTTCGGCGCCAACTGGGCCGACAGCCTGATGGCCAATCTTGCCGGCCAGTTCGCCGGCATCGTGCACTTGCAGGTGCCAACGCGAAACGCTGATTTTCTGATTGCCGCCCTGCGCGGGTTGGAGTCGCCGGGCATGCACCTCACTATCGCCAAGGGGGCCGACGGTCCCTCCGGCGTATCGCGCAAAATCAAGCTGGACCTGGTCGGCCAGGACCACCCGGGCATCATCCGCAACATCTCCAACCAACTGGCCAAGATGGGCGTGAGCATCCAGAAGCTGCAGACCCAAATCCGCAGCGGCGCCATGTCCGGCGAGCAGATGTTCCACATGCAATCCACGTTGATGGTGCCCGCCTCGTTGGACGACGAGGCGCTGCGTGATGGGCTGGAAAGCCTCGCCAACGAGTTGATGGTGGAAATCGAGCTGGACGATTCCAGCGCCAATATTTAAGTCGCAAACTCGAGCATTGGCGCGGTTCTTCAGGCACTTTTGGTCTGCGGACCGCGCCAGTGTTTTATTTTGTTGCGTCACCGGGTGGCGTCTGCCAATCCCCCATGTGTGCCAATGATTCCATCTCGACGGCATTGCCCCCTTTTCTAAAGGGGGCGGGATAGTCGTTATTTCAACATTGTCGTGGCCGGGGGATTTGCGCTCGTGAGGTTAAGACGCCGCATCCAGTCCACGAAACGCCGGCAAGGCGGCCGCGCCGCCGATACGACTACCCCAGCGGACTCACCCCGATCCACCTCGCGTGCAGGTACAGCGCGAACACTACATAGGCGATGAGCCCCGCCACCACCGCAATGATGTCCTTGGTCCAGCCGGTGGCGATGTAGACCACGCCTTGCGCACGGTCGCGTTTGCGGGCCGCGATGAATACCAGCACCGCCCAAGCCAGGAAGCCGCCGAACAGCAGAACGTCAGCGAGCCGTCCGTTGGAAATCAGATGCGCGAAAGCCCACACTTTCACGCTCATGGTCATGGGGTGTTTGAGCGCGGCCTTGAGGTGCGACCCGGGCAGGTAGGCGGCGGTCAGCATGATGAACACCGGCAGGGTCAGCAGCGCTGTCACGTGGCGCGTCCACGGCGGTGGCATCCAAAGGTCAACAGGTGCCTGCCGCGCCATGCCGTAGCCGTAGCAGATCAGCGCGAAACCAATGATGGACAGCAACGAATAGAACCCCTTCCAGCCGTTGGCACCCCAAGCGGCGACGCGTTGCGCGCGCCAGTTGTCCGCAAATACCCGCGTGCAATGCAATCCGAGAAACAGCACCAGTCCCGCCACCAGATAAATCATGTTGCCACCTTGCCAATTGGAATGCCGCCATTCTGACACCACCGGCGGGTGCACGACAGATTGACGCGTGCCAGTCGCGCCGTGCATCATCCTTCACAACATGAAAGCCAACCGTCACCGACTTTCAATTCGCCTTTTTGCCGTGATGCTCACGTTGGCGGGCAATGTCACGCTTGCCTCCGATCTGGAACTGGAGGAATACCTGCAGCGCGCCGCCTCGGCCCGCGCGCGTGGAGACTGGCAGTCCGCCGCCCACCAGTTTGCCCAGGCCATCAATCATGCCGACCTGCCGCGCGGGGGCGCCATGCGCAGCGAGGTGCACCTGGAGTACGGCCGCAGCATGGGGGTGCTGTGTCAGTACGCGGAGGCCGAGAAATACCTGTTGAAGGCAAAAGAAATCGCCGCGCAGGCCCGTGCCCCGATGTTTCCGGCGTTGCAGGAACTGCTGGCGGTGAGCGTGGCGCAGAAAAAGTATGACGCGGCGAGCGCCTATTTCGAACAGTTGCAGCCGTTGATCGAACGCGAGTCGCGCATCAAGTCTTCCCCCCTGCTGGTGGCGAACGCCTTTGAAAAAGTCGCCGAGGTGCTGTCGGCGGCGGGCAAGGCAGACGAGGCCGCTGCGCGTCGCGCCGAAGCGGTCCGCGTGCGCGAGGCGGCGCCGAAAAAGGCGCCGGCCGGCACCATCACGCCCTACGGCGCCCAGTGCCCCAAAGGATGAATCGCGGGGCTGATTCGCGCTAGCGGAAGGTGCGGATGAACGAGACCGCCACACCGTGCAAGGTGTAGCGTGGTGCGCGTTCGTTGCTGCCGATCATGCCCGCAATGCTCGCCAGCGTCACCTGCTGCAGCGCCCAGTCGGCGCTGTTGAGATGGCGATAGGTGTAGGCGGCGCGCAGCGTGGTCTGGCGGTCCAGTGCGTAGCGTGCCGTGAGGTTGATGTTCTCCGATCGCACCTGCAGATCCGGCAGCGCGCCCGCCGGATTCTGGCCCGGTCCGATGGCATTTCCCACCGACGTTGAAATGGGAGTGCGGCTGCGCACCACGATGCCGTCGACATTGACTTCGAGTTGGCCGCCCATCAGGCCTTTATGCCGCAGGCCGAATCCGATCGACGCAGTTTTGTCTGCGAGTTCATTGATCCAGTCGTTGTCCGGCGTGCCGCTGATGGTGGTATCGATTATCTGCCGGGTGCGCTCGCGCGACTGCTGGTTGTCGAAGGTATAGAACAAGGTTGCGTTGAAATCCTCGTTGAATGCGATGCTCGCTTCAGTGCTGGCTGACCAGCTCTTCTGGCGATTCACACCGTAGTCGGAATGCGGGTAGCGGTCATCGTTGGCGTCCAATCGGAACTGCAGCGACACCGGCACGTCGGGGTTGTAGCCTGCCGCCAGCCGCAAGCGTTGCCGGTCGCGATCGGCCAGGAAAAACTTGTGCTGCAGCGGCCCCAACCGGATGCAGTCAAGCGGGTGTGTGCAATTGTTGGCGGCGGCGTCTTCGGCGATCAGTGCGGCGGATGTGTAGCTCGCGAGGTGCGGCGCGTTGAACAGGTACTGCGTGCCGCGCCGCTGCAGCAAGGCCAAACCTGCATTGGCTGTCCATTCGCCGGCGCCCACCTGCCGCATTTCCAGCCGCAGGGTGTCTTCACGGGTGCGCTCCACCTCGCTGAAGGTGCGCCGCACGGTTTCATGTTCCCAGCCCGCCTTGACGGCCACACGCGGAGAGAGGCGGTAATCGGCCTCGGTGGTGAACTGCAATTGGCGCCGGCTGCGCGGCAGATTGGTGCGGATTTCATCCGAGGCAGACAGCGGCGCCGGCTGCAGCAGCACATCGCCCCCCACGTACAGGTATTCGTTTTGCGGCGTGCGGTTGTCGCGATCCTCATAGCGCAGCGTTGCGTTGAGGGTCAGCGGGCGGATCGGGCGCATCGTCAGGCGCGAATGCAGGAATGTTGTTTCAACCCGCCCGTCGAGCGAATTGCGCGGCAGCGGCACGCTGGAAAGCCCCGGGGTAATTGTGTAGGGAAGGAACGCCTGGTTCTGCGTCATGCGGCCGCGGTTGGCAGTGACGGTAAGGCGTGTGGTCGACGAGAAATCATGCGCGCCGGTGAAACCGAACTGGTGGAACTGGTTGTCCGGTGCCAGTGCCGCGCGCCCGGTCGCGATGGGAAAGTCGGCAGGCAACCCGCTGTTGCCGCCCACCCAGGGCGCGCTGCTGTAGGGGTTGTCCCAAACCAGCCGGTCGATGTGATTGCGAAACAGTGAGCCGTGGTAAGAAAACACCACACGCTGGTCATCGCCGTTCCAGGCAAGGCTTGCATCGATGAGCTGGGTGGCCGAATTGACCGGCTCGGGAAACAAGGCGCTGCGCAAAGGGCCGCCGTCGAATCCAAACTCCAGGCCGCGGATGCGCGTGCCTTCGCGGTCGTCATTGCGCAGGCTGCCGCGCAATTCCCAGTCACTGTTGAGCCACCAGATGCCACCGACCTCGGCACGCTGCCGGCGCCATTCGATATTGAAGGGACGTGTTTGGGCGGCCAGCGTGTCCATTGCACCGGTGGTGGCGCCGCGCTGGAAGCCGGGAGGCAGTGTCAGCCGGTCGCTGCCGCCGCCGACGAAAGGCGTCTGGTAGGTGTCGGAAGCCAGCCGCGCCGTATTTTCAAAGCCGAAGGACAGGCGGTAGCGGTTCTGCCGTCCGTATTCGCCCCACAGCGCGCGGCCGTCCAACCCGAGATTGTTGCCCACCAAGCGCCAGCGCGTGCCGTCATCTTCGGCATTGAGGTAGCGGTACTGGCTGCCGCGCAGGTCGAAGGCGCCGATCGCATACAGCCCTTTGCGATCGAGCCCCGTAAAATTGCCCGCCGCAAAAGCGGCGTCGGAAAGCGCACCCACGCCGAGTTCGATGCGGCTTTGCGGCCGCACCAGCTCGGTCAGCGCGTCGGACTCGGCCGCGTCGGCCGCCATTGCGCCGGGACTGCCCGACATGCAGGCCAGCGCAGCGGCGCACACCCACCGGCATTGCCTGTACCAACCCGCTGCGCCGTTCATCACCGGGCTCACCGGGTAAACCTCACGCCCGAGGGGTGGTTGCTGCCGTGAATGGCCGAGTGGCAGTTCAGGCAGGCGCGCATCAGCAATTGCGGCGACGGCGCGGTGCCGCCCGCGGTAAGGGGCAGGCTGCGTCCGCTGAGAGCCGGGGTGGTATGAACATCTCCCGCATGACAACCCTGACAGAGCCACGGCGGCCGGTTCTTCAACAGCGGTGCGATGTTGGAACCATGCGGTGTGTGGCAGTTGGCGCAATCGTCTGTCGCCGGCGGGTGCTCCCACAGGAAGGGGCCACGCTTGTCAGCGTGGCAGGTCCAGCAGGTTTCGTTGATGGTGTTTTTCACCAGCATTTTCGGACCGGTGGAACCATGCGGGTTGTGGCAGTCCGCGCAGGCCACCTTGCCGTTGGCGATGCCGTGGGTGGAGAGGTAATGCACCTGCGCGCGCTGCGCCTTGTGGCAGGTAAAGCACACCTCGCGCTGGGTTTCCTTTGCCAGCACCTTGTCCTGAGGCACATGCACCTCGTGGCAGTTCGCGCAGGTCAGGTCATTGGTCTGGTGCGCGCTTCCCAGGCTGTGCAGGCGCTTGCCGGACTTGTGACAGTTCAGGCAGGTCCGGTTCTGGATGTCGGGCGACGAACGATTGGCCCCGGAGAAAACAAAATCCGGGGGCGGGCGCGAGGTGGAATCGTCGGTGTGCAACACATGGGCGCGGCTGGAACCGTGGCAGGCTTGGCAGCCCGGCTGGGCGGCCGCACCGTGCCGGGTGCGGTGGATGGCGAGGATCGGCTTTTTTTCGTTGGCATCGTGGCAGCGGGTGCACACCGCATCGCCGCTCATGCCGGGCTTCCAGACCTCGGGCGTACTTTGCGCCGCCGACGGCAGGGGCAGCGTTGCGAGGCACATGCCCCACAACAGCAGCAGCGCAACGCCAGCCTGTCGCCATGACGTGAAAGAAGGGGCCGGACAGTGCGCAGACGGGCGGGGCATTGCGCGAGTCTAATGCAAGCGCCGGCACAATGTGCTCGTCCGCCTTTGGCCCGCGTGAATTGTGCCGCGCCCGTTGCTGCGCCCGTAGAACCGGCGTATCGTCGCCAGTACTTTTTCATGGAGTCAATTGTTGATGAGCCAACCCGCCGAGACGCCTGTGCACGCCGCGTTCACGAATATGGAGGACAGCACCGCCGCCGATTGGCAGACCATCCTCAGGCACTTCGTTCCCTATGCCAAGTCCCTGCCTGACCGGGTGCTGGCGCACCTGAAGCTGCTCGAAGGCGATTTCGGCGGCTTTCCCGTCGACCGGCTGACACATTGCCTGCAGACCGCGACCCGCGCGCATCGCGACGGACGTGACGAGGAGTATGTGGTATGCGCACTCCTTCATGACGTCGGCGATACGCTGGGCACCTACAACCACGCGGATATCGCCGCCGCCATCCTCAAGCCCTTTGTGTCCGAAGCCAACCACTGGATGGTTGCGCACCACGGAATCTTCCAGGGCTATTACTTTTTCCATCACCTCGGTCTCAATCGCAATATGCGCGAGGCGTTCCGGGATTCCCCTCACTTTGCGCAGACCGCGGAGTTCTGCGCAAAGTACGACGGCCCGTCCTTCAATAGAAACGCGGAAACCCTGCCGCTCAGCCACTTCGAACCGATGGTGCGCCGCGTACTGGGCCAGCCGTCCAACTCGATGTACTTGGCGGCGATGGAGACCGGGGAATAGCAGGCTCCCGCCCGACGTTCGCAAGTCGCCTGTTGGTAGCGGGACCGCGCTTTCATCGGCATTGTGTTTGACGATCGTCAAACACCGCCTGCTACGGCGATGCTGCAATCCGATTTGGCGTCCTTAAGTGCGCCCGGACGATGGCCATTCAACAGTTTGCCGCGTTCTCCGCCTATACAAATTTCGGAGGAAATTCAACCATGTCGATGCATGTTCGCATCCTGCCCGCGGCATTTGTGCTGCTGGCTCTCACGTCGCAGGCCCAGCAGCTGACCCCCAGAACACCCGGCCTGTGGCAGATCGAATCCAAGGTGCAAATGGTGCCGCCGGGCATGACCCGCGGCGATTCGGAAAAACTCTGCATCACGCCGGAACTGGCTACACGCAACATCGCTCCGCGCAATGCGCTGGAGGACGATGGTTGGAAATGCACTTCGGCCGCCGCCGCGGTCACACCGGCCAAGGCCAGCTACACCACCACCTGCCGCCAGGGCAGCGACCGCGCCACCGGCACGGGCGAGGTGGTGATGAACGGCAGCAAGGAATTCAAGGGCACGACGATCATTGATGCCGACATGGAGGGCATGAAAGTCAAGGTCACTGCCGAGTACAAGGGCAAATTTGTCAGCGCCGATTGTGGCAAGGCGCCGCTGATGAAGTGGGAAGGCTTTACCGAAACACCCCGCAGATAGGCCCCCGACCCGCTCACGCCAACAGAGGATTCCACATGAAGAAGATCTCCATCGCACTGCTTCTCTCCGCGGCGTTGGCCGCGCCTGCCATGGCCGCCGCGCCGTCATCCGGAAAAGACAACGCCAAGTGCGAACCCAACCCGGTATTCAGCCCGTTTCCTGGCAGCAACATGAGTTCCTGCGAGCGCTCCAATTTCTCGGAGCTAAAATTGCGCCGCTGGAAGAATGCGGACAACCCGCGTGCGGGTGTCGAGTACTTCAAGGTGGAGGGCGAGTACTGGTACTACCACGGTAGCATTGAAAAGAATGCCGCCGGCGGCAAGCCGGGCAAGCTGGAAGTGCAACGCAACTACGAGACGGCCGTGCTGGAGGCCAAGGGAAAGATTCTCTCGGTGGACGATGGCGCCGGACGGGTGACCTACCAGATCCGCAAGGGGGATCAGGAATACTGGGGCGAATCCGGTTGCGGTGGCACCAGCGGCATGGTCTGCAATTCGATCAACCACAAGATCGTGCGCGTGGCCGGCATGCAGCAGTCTGTGGTGGTGTCGGCCGAACAGATCGCCAAGGCCATGGGCGAGGAGGGCAAGGTGGTGTTTTACGGCATCTACTTTGATACCGACAAAGCCACGCTGAAAGCAGAGTCCGGGCCGACACTGGTCGAGATGGCCAAGTGGCTCAATACCAACGCCGCCGCCAAGGTGTACATCGTCGGCCACACCGACATGCAGGGCGCAGCCGCGCACAACCAGACCCTGTCGCGCAATCGTGCCAACGCGGTGGTCGATGCGCTGGTGAAGCAGCACGGCATCAAGCCGGATCGGCTGGGGGCCGAAGGTGTCGGGCCGTTTGCGCCGGTGGCGAGCAATGACAGCGAAACCGGCCGCGCCAAGAACCGCCGCGTGGAGATGGTGCTGCGCTAGCGAGGGCTGTTCAATCCAGCCGGGCGCCAGTGGCCTTGATCACCGGTGCCCACTTGGCCGATTCATCGGCGATCCGCTTGCCAAACTGCGCGGGCGTACCGCCGGCGACTTCCAGCCCCGCCGCCTTCAGTCGAGCACTGACCGCCGGTTCCGCCAGCGCAGAATTGACGGCGCGATTGATGCGATCCACCAGCGGGCGCGGCGTTCCCGCCGCCACCAAAACGCCGTTCCATGCAATCGATTCGAAGCCGCGCAATTCCTTGATACCGCTTTCACTTACCGTGGGTACATCCGGCAGCAGCGCATAGCGCGTGGTGCCGGTGACGGCAATGGCCTTCATGGTGCCTGCCGCGATCTGCGGTGTGATGGTGGTGGGGACGGTGGCAAGGATGTGCGCGTCGCCGCTGACGATGGACTGGATGGCGGGCAGCCCGCCGCCATTGAACGGCACGTGCAAAATCTGCGTGCCGGTCAGCGACTTCAGTGCCTCGATGGTCAGGTGTGATGAGCTGCCGTTGCCCACCGAGGCGTAGGCATATTTGCCGGGGTTCGCGCGCAGTGCCGCAATCAGTTCCACCAGATTGTTCGCCGGAAACGTGCGGCCGACCGCGATCAAGTTGGGTTGCGAGGTGGTCATCACCACCGGCTGCAAATCGCGCAGCGGCTGGTAGGGCAGGTTGCGATAGAGGTGCGGCGCAAACGCCAGCGGACCATTGAAGCCCAGCAGCCAGGTGTGGCCGTCCGGCGCACTCTTCGCCACCTCATTCGCGGCAATGGTGCCGCCGGCACCGGCGCGGTTGTCGATGATGACGGGCTGGCGCAGTTCACGTTGCAGCGATTCCTGCAGGGAGCGCGCGATGACGTCGAGCGAACCGCCGGCGGGCCCGGCGACGATGATGCGGATGGGCTTTGCCGGAAACAGATCCGCCTGCACCGGCAGTGCGGCAGTCAGCAGGACGAAGCTTGCGAGGCAAAGCCGCGCGCATCGAAATGCCAAACACCAGCATTGGCGGGCGTTTCCGGACAAAAATGCCCGGAGAGCCGCGCCAGTGCTGGAGTTTGATTTGTTCAAGGCGGACATTTTGCCGGGGCTGGTCGTCATTGCAGATTCATCCATTTCGGGGCTGGCAGTATCACCTGCACGGGCTTGCACCGGGGTTTTGACGCAATTCCCGTCGGCGGGATGCTGGCAAAGCGGGTACATCCGAGCTTGCACTTCGCATATCGCGTCCGGCTTTGACGCAAGTGCAACCCTTCGGTACAGTTTGCCTCGCTTTGCCAGCCGGTGGAGCAATCCTCCGGAGAGCCGCATGAAGCTTGTGAAGCTGTTGATGGTGTTGTTGTCGTCGTTGATTGTGTCATTCGCGTCCCAAGCCGCGTCCGACAGCCCGCCGGCAGGTGGCAAGCGTCTCATCAGCGAGCATGACCTTTTCCGCTTCCAATGGATCGGCGATCCGCAGGTCTCAGCCTCGGGTGCCGAGGTCGCGTTTGTAGTAGTGAAGGTGGATGACAAGCGCGCCGACTATGAAACCTCCCTTTATCGGGTGCCGGTGTCAGGAGGTGATACGCAGCGTTTGACGAGTGGCCGTCGGGATTCATCGCCGCGCTGGTCGCCGGACGGAAAGTTCCTGGCGTTCCTGCGTTCGGTGGAGAAGGACGGCAAGCCGCAGCCACCGCAGCTTTTCATCCTGCCGCTCAACGGCGGCGAGCCCTGGCAGCTCACGCGCCAGCCGATGGGCGTCTCGCAGCCTGCGTGGTCGCCGGATGGCAAGTCCATCGCGTTCATCTCCATCGCCAATGACCTGGACCTGGCGCGTGCCGCTTGCGAGGAGCGCAAGGCGCAGTCGAAGGAGCCGGCGCGCGCGGACGACTGCAAGCTGCAACGCGAAACCGATGTGCGGGTGGTGACGCGCGCGGTGTATCGCGCCAATGGATTGGGCTATCTCGATTTCAGCCGGCCGCGCCACATCTGGACGGTGCCATTCACCGGCGAGGCGCAGCCCGCCACCGCGAAGCAACTCACGCGCGGCGCGTTTGATGAAGCTGACATCGCCTGGTCGCCCGACAGCGCGACGATCTATTTTTCATCGGAGCGCAACGCCGAACCCTACTACCAGACGGCGCGGCGCAGCATCTACGCGCTTCAGGCGACCGGCGGCGACGCCACCGAGGTCGCGCGCTTTCCCGGGCGGCTGAACGGGCTGGCCGTGAGCCCGCAGGGTGACCGGCTGGCGTTCCTGGGCACGCTCAGCGAGCCGGTGCAATCGCATACGCGCACCAACCTGCTTGTGCTGGATCTGGGCAAACGCGAGCTGGCGAAAAACATTACCGCTAAATACGATTGGGATATCGGCGGCGGCATCATCGGTGACATGGGCGTGCCGCGCGCCGGTGGCGAGAGCCGGCCATTGTGGAGTGCCGACGGCAAATCCATCGTGGTCGCGGTGGGCAAGGAAGGTCGCGCCAATCTGGAGCGATTCGATCTTTCCTCCGGCGCCATCAGCGCCGTCACCCGCGGCGATCAGGCGGTGATGCACTATGCGGCTGCCGGCGGCACATTGGTGGCAAACGTGTCGAATGCACTCGAGCTCAATGCGCTGGTGGCTGTTGCCGGTGATGGCAACCAAAAGCGCCTCACGCGGATCAATGACCGGCAGTTTGCAGAACTGACGCTGACTGCGCCGCAGGACATCTGGTATCGCAGTTTCGATGGCCGGAAGATCCACGCGCTGGTGCAGTTGCCGCCGGATTTCGACGCGAAGAAAAAATACCCGCTGATCCTCAACATTCACGGCGGTCCGCACGCCGCCTACGGATACACCTTTTTCCACGAAATGCAGTGGATGGCGGCACGCGGCTATGTGGTGCTCTATCCGAATCCGCGTGGCAGCACCACCTACGGCGAAGAATTTGCCAACGTCATCCAGTACCGTTACCCGGGTGACGACTATCGCGACCTGATTGCCGGCGTCGATGAACTCATCAAGCGTGGCTGGGTGGACGAGAAGCGCATGGGCGTGACCGGCGGCAGTGGCGGTGGGTTGCTCACCAACTGGACCATCGGCCAGACCAACCGCTTTGCGGCCGCCGTATCGCAACGCGATATCAGCGACTGGGGTGCCTGGTGGTACACCGCAGACTTCACGCTGTTCCAGCCCACCTGGTTTCGCAAGCCGCCGTTTGAGGACCCGAAGGAATACACCGACCGTTCGCCGATGAAGTTCATCAACAAAGTCACGACGCCGACCATGTTCATTCTTGGGGACGCGGATTCGCGCACGCCGGCCGAAAGCGGCGGCGACCAGATTTTCCGCACCCTCAAGTACAAGAAAATTCCCACGGTGATGGTGCGCTTCCCGGGTGAATCGCATGATCTTTCCCGCGCCGGCAAACCCTGGCATCGCGTGGAGCGCCTTCAGCACATCGTCAACTGGTTCGACATTTACCTGCAGGGCAAGAAAGCCAACGATTACGACATCGTGCCACCGCTGGTGCCGGACCTGCGCACCCGTCCGGTCGTGAACGGAGAACGGGGGGCCAATGACTGAAGCCGTGAACCTCGCGCGCCGACGCTGGCTGCAGCAGGCGTCGCTCCTCGCTGGCGCGACGGCGCTGGGCGGTTGTGCGATCCCAGGCTGGCGCAGCCCGTCTTACCAACGGCCGCTGTCGACCCGGCCATTTGCACGGCCGTCCATCTCGATGGAACAGATCACCCGCACCCGCGTAGGCCTGCGTCCGTTTCGCGCCGCCGGCTTTGTGGTGCGCGGCGAGCGCATGAACGACAAGCTGGTGATTCACAACTATGGCCACGGTGGGGGCGGCATCACACTGTCCTGGGGTTCGTCGATGCTGGCGGTGCGTGAGCTGCCAGACCTGCCGGACAAGCGCGCCGCCGTGCTGGGCTGCGGCGTCATGGGATTGTCCACCGCGCGCCTGTTGCAGCAGCGCGGCTGGCAGGTCACCATTTACGCAAAGGACCTGCCGCCCGGCACCACCTCCGACGTGGCGGGCGGCCTGTGGGCACCGACCGGCGTTTACCGCCGCAGCGAGGCGACCCCGGCGTTTGACGCACAACTGCAGGAGGCGCTGACGGCATCTCACGCGACGTTCCTGAAATTGCTCGGTCCGGAATACGGCGTGCGCTGGACCGAGAGCTACTACCTCAGCCAGACACCGGTCAGCGCTGAAAACTATTTCTACCTGCAGCGATGGCCGGAACTGTTCCCCGGCATCACCGTGCTGGGACCGGGCGAGCACCCCTTTGCAGTCCATTACGTATTGCGCGACCAGGCCCTGATGATCGAACCCGCGATCTATCTGCCGCGGCTGATGCAGGACGTGCGCGCGTCTGGCGGCAACATCATGGTTCGCGAGATGCGCAGTCTGGAAGAGGTGCTCGCGCTGAACGAGCCGGTGGTGTTCAATTGCACCGGTCTGGGCGCGGGAACATTGTTCAACGATCGGGAAATGGTGCCGGTGCGCGGCCAGCTGGTGTTCATGGCGCCGGACGAGCGCGTGGATTTTGTGACCCACGGCAGTGGTGAGGGCCTCCTGTACATGTTCCCCCGCGCAGATGGCATCCTGCTGGGCGGCACCTATGAACCGGGCCAGACCAGCCTCGAAGCCGACCCGGCGACCACGGCGCGCATCGTGCGCGAACATGCGCGCATGGCGGCGGCGATGCGGCTCTAGCACCCTGCTTGCAGCGTCGCGTTGGCGGCGCTAGTCTTTCAGCCCGCCACTGCCGAGGGAGCCGATCATGCAATCAAATGCCACCACCGTTCGCGCCTATCTGGATGGGCTGCCCCCCGACCGGCGCGAAGCCCTGGAGGCGGTGCGCAAGGTCATCCTGAAGAACCTCGATGCCGGCTACCGCGAAGGCATGCAGTACGGACACATCGGCTATTTCATTCCGCATGAGCGATTTGCGCACGGCTATCACTGCGACCCAAAACAGCCGCTGCCGTTTGCGGCCATCGCCTCGCAAAAGAATCACATGGCGATCTATCTGATGGGTGTGTATTGCGGCTGTGTCGGAGATGGCGAGGGGGAGACGGCCGAGGCGCGTTGGTTTCGCGACGCCTGGCTGAAGACCGGCAAGAAGCTCGACATGGGCAAGGCCTGTGTGCGCTTTCGCAAACTGGAAGGGGTCGCGCTGGATGTGGTGGGCGAGGCGATCCGCCGGATTCCCGCTGACCTGTACATCGAGCGTTACGTAGAAGCGCTGCGCAGCATGGGTAAGGGGCCGGACGGCAAGAAGCTGCCGGTTGCGGCCGCAAAAAAGCCCACGCCCGCAAAGCCCGCGACCGCAAACCCCCCCAGCAAACGGGCCCGCAAATCCGGAGGTTAGTCGGCGCGCGCGTGCATGCGCAGGCCGTGCTTTTCGATGCGGTAGCGCAGGGTGTCGCGTGAGATGCCGAGCTCGCGCGCTGCGCGGGAAATATTGCCCCCGGTGGCGTCCAGCGCCTTGGTGAGCATTTCGCGCTCCACGCGGTCCAATGCAGAACCCGGCGATTCGCCGTTCATGGGAATCGCCGTTGGCGCCGCAGTCGGCACTGATGCGGACTTGCCCGGCAGCATCAGGTCTTGCGCGCCGATAATGCTGGACCCGGCGAGCAAGACGGCCTGCTCCACCACGTTGCGCAATTCACGCACATTGCCCGGCCAGCGATGCGAGGCAATACATTGCTCGGCGTCAGCGCTGAAACGAATGCCGGGGCGGCGGTAGCGTTGCGCAAAGCCTTCGAGGAAGTGTCTGGCCAGTTGCAGCGCGTCAC
>CAYSKY010000024.1:9840-16043 GCA_964431425.1 uncultured Burkholderiales bacterium | reverse complement strand
GTCCAGACGCGACTGCTGTCAAAGGCGTAGGTGGTGCCGGACCAGAAGCTGGAGGCGGGCGATGACAGGAACACGGCGTTGTTGAGCCGGTTGTTGAAACAGGCGCTCTCGACGATGCTTTCCAATTCGCGCACATTCGGTACCCGCCATCCGCCACCCAGCGTGGTTTCCGCCGCGGCGGCCTGCAGCGCCGCCTGCCAGTTCAGGTTGGTGGCCGTACCGGTGCAGGTGGCGCCGGTCCAGGTCTGGCCGACGGCGCAGCGCATCCAGGTGAACCCGGTGCGGGTGTGCAGCGCAGTCTGGCCGCCATTTTGCGTGGTGTCGTAGTCGGCAATAGGCTGGGTGTTCTGGAATCCGATGGGACACACCTGAGACCAGGCGGCACCAGCCATCAACAGCATCAGGCCCGTCATTTGAGGAAGGAGGCGAACGACGCGAACCAGGGTGATGTGCATTCAGTTGCCCCCGCGCACGAGACGTACCGACGCCGTGGCGGCCTTGAGATTGGCGCCGTATCCGCCGGTGGTGAAGTCCACGTAGCGCGCATAGCCGGTCAGCCCGGCATCGGTGACGCTGGTCCACCAGGGCCCGCCCACCGTGTTTGGAAAGTAGGTCGCATCGATGCCCGGCGTGAAGGGATCGGCGTTGCCGTAGTCGAGCAGGGACTGCAATTCCTGGCGGTTGGGTACGCGCCAGTCGGCGGCGCCGCACAGGCCCGCCGTATTGACAGCGGCGGTGTAGGTCTCAAGGTTGCACAGGCCGCCGGGCAGGGTGCCGGCGCAGGTATCGGTGCCGGTGCTGCCGACATTGTTGCCGTTGTAGGGGCCGGACGAATACCAGGCGTAGCGATGCGCTGCACCTCGCAGGCCGGCCGCGCCCGCTGTCTTTATCTCCCAAATCAATCCGGTGACGTTGTCGCGCGTGCAGCTCCATTCATCGGCTCCGGCGCCGACGACGGGCGTCGCGGGGCAGGTGTTGCTGCCGGCGGCGTCGCCGCTGTTGCAGATGCGGGTGTAGTCAAAGCCCTTGGCACCCGCGCCGGTTTTGGGCAGGTCCGGACGACGGTCGCGGCCGTAGCGTCCATCCTGACGCGGGTGGGTGCCGCTGTCACGCGCCACGCTGTCGCAGGGCGCTTCGCCGAAGGCGTTGTAGCAGGTCAGGTGGCCGGTATCGTTGAGGCGCGGGATCTGTGACACCTGGGCTTGCAGGGCGGCAGTTGCAAGCAGGGGTGCCGCCTTGGTGAAGGCGTGTACGAGTGAGCGAATGCAAGACCGCAGTTTCAAGATGAAGGCCTCGATGAACAGTGGAGCGCCCGGCGACGGGCGATGCCCGGATGTTAGCCAGCGCCGTCCCACACTAATCCCACACCGGGGCGGCGCGCGGCGACATTGACGGGCAGGCTCACCTGATCGCGGGAGGTCTCAGGGTCGGGCCTCCGGCGGGCGGCGGCGCGGCGCCCCTATAATCATCATTAGCACTTTCGCTTCGGTTTGACCCGCACTGGCCGGGCCGCCGATGGTTCCGCCCATAACCGACGAGCCCTCTCCGTGCCACCGCGCGCCAGTAACGTCACTCCCATCCACGCCCACCGCCACGCGGTCGGCGCCGGTGCACTGCCCTGGGCGCGCCTGAATGCCATCCTGCTCGATTCGCTTGACCATGAGGCGGACGCGCTGGCGGCACTGCAGAGGGAATTCGATGCCGCGGGTGGTGACAGCGAGGCCGCGGCGACCGCCCGTGCGGTCATCGCCTCGCTGGGGGCGCAGATCGTGGTGGCGGCTTACGGCGATTTTTCCCCGCTGCGCGTATGGGTGGACCGGCTGCTGCCGGCAATCGACGCCACGCCGGCCGATCCGATGGCACGCCTGCAACTGGTGAGCGGGTTCATGTGCGCCTTCGATCACGCCGGCGAACGGGCTTTGTCTCTGGCGCACGGTGAACGGCTCGGTCGCATCGGCCGCGAGGTGCTGCTGGAACTGGTGGACTTCGCCCATCCGTCGCTGGTGATCGCCGCCTACGAGCAACTGCCGTCGCACTACGCCCACACCGGCGAAAACGCTCATGCGGCGTACTGCATCGCGCAGCTGGAGGTGCTGGCCGCACATGCCGCGGTGGATGCCCGCGTGGCGGCACGCTCGCTTTTCTGGGCAGCAGGAGCACTGCGTCTGCTGGACGAAGGCGAACGAGCCGGGCAGCTCTATTTCCGAGCGGCCGAGGCGGCCGCGCGCACCGGCTGGCGCTGGCTGAATTTCCAGCAGACGGCGCACAACGGCCGCCCGGCCTGGGACCGACGCGATGCGGTAGCGGCGCGTGGCGTCCTGACCCGGCTGGAATCGCTGCTGGACCCAACGCGACCCTACGAGGTACGCGAAGTGCATCATCTGGCCGGCTGGCTGGCCATGATTGAAGGTGATGCCCGCCGTGCCGAACAGCATCACCGGCTGGCGCTGGAAGCCTTGCAGCGCGGTGCCGCGCCGCCGGAGCACGGCTATCTTTCGAAGAGCGGCATCGCTCACGCGCTGGTGGCCCAGCAAAAATTTGCCGAGGCGCTGGACTGGCTGCGCGACCCACCCCACAGCGAGGCGCGCTTTACCGCCGTGTACGAGGCCAGCGTGTTGTTCATCGAGGCCTGCCGGGCGCGGCACGAGACTCGTGACGCGGACTATGCTGCGCACCTGGCCGGCGGTTTTGCCAAGGCGCGCGAATTCGAACTGGTGCGCCTGTTCCTGAACCTGCCGGAGGATCTGGCGGTGCTGTGTGCGGATGCGCTGGAGCGGGAAATCGAGCCCGCTTTCGTCAGGAAGCTCATCGCGCGCCGCAACCTGGCGCCACCGGTGAATGCGACCAGCGCCTGGCCCTGGCCGGTGCGACTCCAAGCGCTCGGCATATTCCGCCTGGAGATCGACGGCGCGCCGGCCGAAGCCGGCCAGCGCGGCACCGACCAGCGTCTCAATCTTCTCAAGCTCCTGGCCGCCAACGGCGGACGTGCCCTCAGCGTGCAGAGGGTGATCGATGCGCTGTGGCCCGACGCCGAACCGGACAACGGCCGCAAGTCGTTCGACATGGCGCTGTCGCGCCTGCGCAAACTGGCGCAGCGCGAAGGGCGCGATGAAGCCTTCCTGATCCAGGAAGGCAAGCTGCTTGCCGCCCCTGCGCTGGTGTGGATCGACACCGCCGCTTTTCTCGCGCATGCGGATCGCGACGTGCAGTCCATGGATGCCGACCGGCTGGTGCGCCACGCCGCGCAGTTGGTGCGGCAGTACCAGCACGGCTTTCTGGAAGGCGAGGCACAGGATATCGGCTGGCAGATCGAGCCGCGCGAGCGCTACAAGCAGCGCTTCACCCGCGCCGCCGGCAATATCGCCGCGCGCCTGGTGGCTGTGGGTGAATTGCAGACCGCTATCGACACCCTGGAGCGGGCGCTGGAATGCGAACCGCTGGCAGAGAGCCTGGTGCAAAAGCTTATGCAAGCCCATGCCGACGCCGGCAGCCGCGCCGAAGTGTTGCGGATATATCAGCGATTTGTGCGAATGCTGCAGGCGCTGCCGGGCGTGGAAGCCTCGGTGGACACGCAGGCGCTGGCGCGGCGCTTGGGAGTGGGCTGAACGATACTGTTGCCGCGCTCAGGTGCTGCGCGGCGGCGGCAACTTGTTGCTCCAGGAGCACTCCACCGCCTTTTGCGGCAGCCGCCGGATCTCGAAGAAACCCGCGTGTACTTCGGCCAGCGCCGCCTGCATCCGGGCCACCTGCTGCTCATGCGTGATCGCGCAGACGCTGACGATGATGGACGCCGGCCTGTTTGATTTCACGTGGTGCAGCAGCGCATCCAGCGAGTCCACCTGCCGGCCGTCGAAGCGGAACACCGCGTCGAGCATGGTGATGCGCAAGCGTTGGGATTCGGTGACGGGGACGTTGGTTTCTGCCGGCGGGGCCGTCGCACTTGACGCCACCGGCAACAGTGCCAGCAGAAACAGGGTCACCAGCCCTGAAGGAGGCGGGAGTCGCATGGCCAATCCTGATGGGGATGATCACCCAGTCTACCGAAATCGTGCGGTTGTTGAACTGTGGATATCCGCCTGCTGACTGACGGACCCGACGGGAGGCGTTTGTTGCGACGGGTCGCAACGCTGAAATGAAAGCGGGCGCCGCAAGGCGCCCGCAATGTTTCGCTGCAGACGGTCGATGGTGCCTACGGCAACTGCCGCGAGATGACGATCTGCTCCACCTCAACGCGGCGATTGGGCGCGAGACATGCGATCAATGCCGGACGAGATTTGTCGGTGCAGGTGACGACCGGGTTTTCCTCGTTGCGCCCGCTGGCCTTGAGGCGACTGCCATCGACCGATTGCGATACCAGGTAGTTTTTGACGGCCACCGCACGGCGTTCCGAGAGCGCCTGGTTGTACTTGATCGAACCGATGCGGTCGGTGTAGCCGACGATGGCGACACTGCCGATGTCACGATTGGCATTCAGGGCGCGTGCGATTTCATCGAGCCTGGGTTGCGGTGTTCGCAATGTTGCGCTGTCGAACGCGAACAACTCAGTGGCCGAAAGTGTCACCTTTTCAAATCGCGGCTGCGGCGGGATTGCCGGTGCGGCCGGCTGTACTGGCGGCGCGGGGGACAAGGGCGGTGGGGGCGCTGCCGGCACGACCTCACGAGCCGGTTCGGCAACCGCATAAGTCGGTGCGATGCGGCGATGGGTGTCGAAGTGGTAGACCAGTCCCAGCGAGACCAGGTCGATGTCGCCGTTGTTGCCGACCGCATCGTTGACGCGGTAGCGCTCGGCTTCAACCCTCATCGACACGGCCTCGGTGAAGGCGTATTCAAGACCGAGACCGAACTTGGCATTGGAGTCGCGGCGGCTCGGATTGGGGTTGCGCACAAACACGGAGCCGGTGCCCGTAAAGGTGTCGCGCGCTTCAGCGCGGTTCACGCCGACCCGGGCGAAGGCTGACAATTTTTCAGTGACCGGCAGGCGGCCAACCAGATCGAGGTTGAAACCACGCAGCTTGATGCGGCCATTCAATGCGCCGGTGGGCAGCGTGTTGGCCGTGAAGCCGAAGCGGCCGAGGTCAAAGTAACCGCCTTCCAGGCCGACATAGCGGTTCATCTGGTAGCCGGCAAATATTTTGCCGCCGGTATCGCGGTCATCGTCGCTTATGCCCGTCACCGCGAATCCTGCGCCGACCAGGCTGTCGGCGATGCGCTTGTCATCGATTTTTGCGCGTGACTGGCCGAGATTAAGGCCACCGTACCAGCCGGTGGTTTGGGCTGTTGCCGGCAGCGCGGTGGCGGCGATCAGCGTAGCGAGGGCCATCGCGCCGGCTTTATTTGCATGTTTCATGTTCTCTCCAGAAAGGTTTGATGCAGCGTGGTCGCGGCGATGTGTTGCGCTACGGGGCCGGCACATTGACGGTGGTGCTGTCGAGGGCGACGGTGGCAGCGCCGATGGCGCCGGCCAGAATGCGGCCGTTGATGACCGCGCCGGTCTTGGCGGTCACATCGCGGCCGGCCAGAATCGTTCCCTGGAAAATGGTGTTGGTGCCGATGGTGGCATCGGCGGTTGGAACCCAGAACACGTTTTTGGCCTGCGCGCCGCCGATTAGCGAAACACTGCCGGTGACCGTCGTCAGCGAGGAGCCGATCTGGAATACCCAGGTTGCATTGGCGTTGCCGCCGCCGTCGAGAACGACCGCGGACGGGCCGTTGATGAGGATGGTGGTGCCCGAGGTGTAGGTGCCCGGCGCGAGCGTCAATCCGCTGAGATCGACGCCGCCGCCCAGCGCAAACGGGCCGGCGCCCGGGGGCAGTGCCTTGGCAACGTTGTAGGCGGCCAGCAAATCCGCCTTGGCGGCCGCGGCCTGTGCATCGTTTACGTGGATCACACCGTTCACCTGCGCGGGCGGAATGCCCTGCGAGGTACCGGGGCTCAGCGCAACATCACCGTTGACCTGCGTGGGGCCGGTGCTGGTGGTGGCGGATGTGGCCATGATGCCAAAGGTGCCGGCGGCACCAAGCGGGACGGCTGAACCGGACGGGCCCGGTGGCAGCGCGCAGGAAGCGACAGCGAAGGACCAGACGAAATCGGCGGCAAGCGTGTTGGCGGGAACCGACAGGTCCTTCACGCCGCTGGCGCCGCCTTTGATGGTGGCGGTGTAGGTGGTGCCGGCCGCCAGGGCGGAGGCGGGCGTCAGCACGGC
>CAYSKY010000024.1:0-9830 GCA_964431425.1 uncultured Burkholderiales bacterium | reverse complement strand
GTGTAGGTGGTGCCTGCGATCAGCGCGCTAACCGGCATAAAGCTGGCGATGCGGCCCGTCGTGGCATCGAGCAGCACGGAGCCGGCGGTGACCGGTGTGAACGCAGGGCCGGGACCGGTGATGCGGAACGTCGCGCTGTTGACGGTGAGCGGATCCATGCGCACGCCGTTGGGCTGCGAGAACGTGGCATTAATGGTGGCGTCCGGACACACCGCCGATGCGTTGGCGGAAGGATTGGTGGACTGCACCGATACATTTGCGGGTGCGGTCGGTCCGACGGTGGTGAAGGTCCAGATGTAATTGCTCGCCGCAGGCAACGGCGCTTGATTTCCGGCCAGGGCATTACCGGACAGGTCGGACGCGATACTGGTGATGGTGACGATGTATGTCGTACCGGCGGCCAATGCGCCAGTCGGCGTGAACACCGCCGTGCGGGTGCCGACGGCGTAGCTGATCGTGCCGGCCGGTGCGATACAAGGTGCGGGGCAGGTGATGATGAAACTGGCGCTGGTAATGCTGGATGGCAGCATGTCTTCGCTGAAGGTCGCTGTCACCGCGCTGTTGACGGCGACGCCGTTGGTCGGGCCCGATGGCGTGGTGACCGGAACCGTCGCCGTCACGCGTGGCCGCGTGTTGTCAGCCGTGGCACCGGTGGTGAATCGCGATACATAGGGCGATGTCAGGGCCACACCGGTGGCGGTACTGGTGGCGCCGTTGATGGTGATTGTGTAGGCGGTCAGCGGCGAAAGCACCGTGCCGGGTGCGAATGAGAATGTGATGATGCGTCCGCTGGCATCGACGGTGAAGGTGCCACCCGGGTTTACGCAAGGTGCGGCGCAGGTGATCGTGAAACTGGTCGCGTTGGCGGCGGCAATGCGTTCGCTGAAGTCGGCGGTCACGATGCGCAGATTGATAGGGATACCGGTGGCGTTATTGGCCGGTGCCGTGGCGGTCACCGTGGGCGGCATGACGGCATCGGCGCCGGTGCCGAGAATCGGGTCGCGACCTTCACCACCGCCTCCACAGCCTGAAATCAATAGTGTTGTCAGCAGGGCGGCAGTCCCGATAAGGCCGCCGGTAATGCGTTTGAGTCTGTTCATGTGATCTCCTTGAGGTCGATGCGTTGGCATCGCATTGCGCCCCCGTCTGCAAGTGAACCGCAGTCAGGAATGCCGAAACGGCCTCAAACAAAAAGGGACGTTGCCAGCGGGCGCGAAAGATTGGCGAGTTGGCGGAGGATCGCGCCGTCGAACAATCGGGTCTGTACGCTGACGTACGCAGTGTTGGAGAAGATGAACAATCCGAACTGTTTCCCAACGCACGGACGGGATGTCGATCCCCGTGCAGATTAAGGACGCGCGGGCTTTTGGGTATCTGCCCCGGCTGTCGCGCAGCCGTGCTGCGGCTTTACCCAGGCGGAAAAAAACGTGATCAGGCTTACAAACAACTTAGCGGCATGCGCGGCCCTGTTGGCGGCCTTGACGGGCTGTCAGGTGAAAGATGCGTCGCTCGACGCCACGGGGTCGCCGGTGGCGTTGCCGGGCATGTCATTGGACCCGTCCGTGCCGGATGCATCCACGGTATTTGCGGCGGCCGACGCGGCCGATCGCGCCAAGGCCGCGCGGATTGCGGCGACGGTTCAAAAACCCGGGCCGGTGGGCAAGGTGATGACCAAGGAAGAAGAATCGAAGTCGATGCCCATGCCGGGGCAGGCCAACGATCACTCGACGCCGGGGCCGAAAGCAAACTAGCGGCGTCGCATTGAAGTCCGAGTGGCGCCAGCGCGCTCTGGGGCTCCCATGCGAAACTCCAGCATTGGCGCGGCTCGCCAAGGCATTTCGGCCTGGAAGCCGCGCTGGTGCTTGAGTTTGTAACTTGGGTGCGGGCTAGCGCTGGAACGGATAAATCGAGCCCAGTGCCAATATTTGCGTCAGTTCATCCAGCGCCGCACGGCATTCGTTGAGCAACGCCACGTCGCCCAATTCATTTTCCACCAGCGTCTCGCGGTAATGCTTCTCCACCCAGGCCACCAGCCGCGCGTACAGCGCATCGTTCATCAGCGTGGCCGGATTCACAGCGGCCAGTTCGGCGTCGGTGAGTTCAACCCGCAGACGCAGGCAGGCGGGGCCGCCGCCGTTACGCATGCTTTCGCGCAGGTCCATCACCAGTACATCGCGAATCGGTGTCGACTGCGTGAGCAGCGATTGCAGGTAGGCCCAGACACGCTCGTTGCTGCGGCACTCTTCAGGTACCAACAGCATCATGGTGCCATCGACCCGCGTGAGCAGCTGGCTGTTGAACAGATACGACTTCACGGCATCGTCCACGCTGACGGCGGTATCGGGTACCTGCACGGCAACGAAGTCGCCGCCCATCTTGCGTCCAATCTCACCGAGCACCTCGGCCTGGTTGAGAAAGGCCCGCTCGTGGCAGAACAGGACATGGCCGTTGCCTACCGCGATCACGTCGTTGTGAAACACGCCGGCGTCGATCACGTCGGGATTCTGCTGTGCGTAGACAACGTGGTGCTCGTGGAGTCCGTGCAGGCGCGCCACCGCCTGCGAGGCCTCCAGCGTCTGGCGGGCGGGGAACACTTTCGGCGCCGGCGCGGCGAGGTTGAAACCGCTGGCGCCATACACAAACATTTCGACGCCGCGTTCGCCATAAGCGCGGCAAAAGCGAGTGTGATTGGCCGCGCCCTCATCGCCGAACTGCGGACAGCCCGGCAGGGCGTCGTGGTGCGCAAAGTGGCGCTCATCGGCAAACACCGCGCGCAGGGTGCGGGAGGTCTGCGGGTGTTCGATGGAGCGATGGAATTTGTTGTTGAGATTGGCAGGCGTGAAATGAACGCGGCCGTCGTCAGTATTGGCGCCCGGGCTCACGGTGGCGGCGTTGGCCGACCACATGCTGGAGGCCGAGAGCGTGCTGAAGAAGACCGCCGGCGCCTCCTTTGACGCGCGCGTCACCACCTCGGCGTCGCTGCCGGTAAATCCCAGCGCCCGCAGCGTGGCCACGCTGGGCCGCTCCTGCGGCGCCAGCACACCCTGCACAAAACCCAGGTCGGCGAGCGCCTTCATTTTGGCCAATCCCTGCAGCGCGGCGAGTTTCGGGCTGGCTACGCCGCCGCGGTTGTTCTTCGAAGCAAGGTTGCCGAAGGAAAGGCCGCTGTAGTTGTGGGTGGGGCCCACCAATCCGTCGAAATTGGCTTCGCGTGCGTTCATCACATCACCAGTCCGGGGCTGAGTTTGTCGGGCAGCATCAGCGTGGATGATTCCAGCGAGGCCTGCGGGTAGGCGCAGTAGTCGGCCGCATAGTAGGCGCTGGCGCGGTGGTTGCCGCTGGCGCCGATGCCGCCGAACGGCGCCGCACTGGACGCGCCGGTGAGCGGGCGGTTCCAGTTGACGATGCCGGCGCGCACCGCGCGTTCGAATACGGCGTATTCGTCGGTGCGATCCGACAGCAATCCGGCGGCGAGTCCGTAGCGCGTGTTGTTGGCGATCTCCAAAGCCTGCTCAAAGTTGGAATAGCGCACCACCTGCAGCAGCGGACCGAAGTGTTCCTCATCGGCGATGCCCGCCACCCCCGTCACATCGACAATGCCCGGCGACAGCAGCGCCGTGCCCGACTGCAGCGGCCGCATGGCCAGCAGCGATTGGCCGCCGCGCTCGATGAGTTCCCCCTGGGCTTCCATGAGCTTGTCTGCCGCGGCCAGAGAGATGACCGCACCCATGAACGGCGGCGGTTCTTCGTCAAAACGCCCCACACGCAGGCGCGAGGCCACGTCGATCAGCCGCGCCATCAGCGTGTCGCCCGCGTCGCCTTGCGGCACGATCAGGCGTCGTGCGCAGGTACAGCGCTGTCCGGCGGAAATGAATGCCGACTGGATGATGTGATGCACGGCGGCATCGATGTGATCCACGGTGCCTACCACCAGCGGATTGTTGCCGCCCATTTCCAGCGCGAGGATTTTCTGCGGCTGCGCCGCGAACTGCTGGTGCACGTGTTTTCCCGTCTGCGAACTGCCGGTGAAAAACAGGCCGTCGATACCGGGGTGTCCGGCCAGCGCCACGCCCGTGTCGCGCCCGCCCTGCACCAGGTTCAGCACACCCGGCGGCAGGCCCGCCTGCTCCCAGATTTTCATGGTGGCTTCGGCCGTGCCGGGGGTGAGCTCGCTGGGCTTGAAGATCACCGTGTTGCCGGCCAGCAGCGCAGGCGTGATGTGGCCATTGGGCAGGTGTCCGGGAAAGTTATAAGGTCCAAACACGGCCACCACGCCGTGCGGGCGGTGGCGCAGCACGGCGGTGTGGTCGGCCTGCGCGCTGCGGCGGGTGCCGGTGCGGTCTTCAAAACTCTTGATCGAAATTTCGATCTTCAGGGCCATGGTGCTGACTTCGGTCATGGCCACAGCGGCTTGCCGGTTTCAAGTCCGATGGTGTGCGCGAGGCTGCCGACATTGCCTGAGAGCAGCCGCGCGAACTCACGCAGCACCGCCATGCGCGCTTCCATCGGTTGCGCCGACCAGTCGGCGAACGCCAGGCGCGCTGCTTCAACTGCAGCGTCGACTTCGGTGCTCGCGGCCGCGTTGCCCTGCCACACGATCGCCTGGGTGACGGGATTTCGTGACGAGAAAGCGGGGCCGGTGCCGTCGATCCAACTGCCGCCGATCCAGAGTGGATGCATGGGGTGTTCCTTGTGGGGGAATCTAGTGACGGTCGCCGACCGACAAGGGGACCGCGCGCAGGGGATCGCCGCTATTTACCCCCAGCGCGGCGGCGGCGTCGTCGTCGATAGCAATCCGGCCGTCGACCGGAGTGACCGGCAGCAGCGTGGCGCGGTAGTCCTGCAAGCCGGTGTTGGCGACCAGGTGCAGCGTGCCGCCGGTGGCGGCCGCGCCGTTGATGACGGCCGTGTACTCGTGGCTGCGTTTAACGGCGTCCACATCATCCACATCGCATTCGACCGTCGGGCCGGCGTCGAAGATGTCCACATAGCCTTCGTACCGAAAGCCTTCGCCTTCGAGCATGCGCCGGGCCGGCTCGGTCTGCGGGTGGGTCTTGCCGATCACGGCCTGCGCTTCCGGCGTGAGGAAGGAGCTGTAGAGCGGGTGCTTGGGCATGAGTTCCGCCACAAACGATTTCTTGCCGATGCCGGTGAGGTAGTCAGCCTGCGAAAACTCCATCGAGAAAAAGTGCCGGCCGAGGCTTTCCCAGAAGGGCGAGCGACCGTCCTCCTCCGACACCCCGCGCAACTCGGCGATAATTTTTCTGGAGAAGCGCGCACGGTGTTGCGCCAGAAACATAAAGCGTGACTTCGACAGCAGATGGCCGTTGCGATCGCGCCGGTATTCGGCGTCCAGGAACAAGGAACACAGCTCGGTGTGGCCGGTGTGGTCGTTCGACAGGAACAGCGTCGGGGTCTGGGTGAACAGGCCGAGTTCCTGCGAGGCGTGCACCACCAGGCCCACACGGTAGGAGTACCAGGGCTGGCGCAGGCCCACTGCTGTGGCGAGCCCGCAGGTGCCGACGACGCGGCCGGAGCCGACGTCTTCCAGCACGAACAGAAAGATCTCGTCGGCCGGCGCTGCAGTGCCGGCAAAGGAGGCCACGGCTGCATCCACCCGCTTGGCCAGTTCCGCTTCATTGGGCGGCAGCGTGGTGAGCCCGACGCCGGCGTTGCGCGCCAGCGCCACCAGTGCCGGCAGGTCGCCGCCGGTGATGGGACGGATGATCATCATAGTGGTGTCACCCGCACGTCATCGCCTTCGGCGAGTTCGAGGCTGTCAGCCACCGCGGGCGGCAGCACCAGCGCGTCGCCCTCGTCGAGCCGGAGGTCGGCGATGGTGGCGCGGAATTCCTCGGTGGCGGTGTTGGCCAGCACGCAGGGCTGGCGGAAACCGTCGCCGGCTGCGGCCGTGTCGCCGTTGCCGCGCTGCACGCGTAGCCGCCGGCTGCCGGTGATGCTGCGCAGGGTGTTGATGCGCGCCTCGACCGTGGGCCCACCGTCGAAGATGTCGATGTAGGTATCGGCCTCGAAGCCCTCTTCCAGCAGAATCGAAAACGGCAGCTCGGCCGAGGGGTGCAGCTGGCCGATGGCCAGCTTGGCGTCGGCGGGCAGCAATGGTACGTAGATGGGGTACTGCGGCATCAGTTCGGCGATGAAGGTCTTGCTGCGCCCGCCGGAGAGTTTCTCCGCCTGCGGATAATCCATATTGAAGAACCGGCGGCCGACGGCATCCCAGAATGGCGAGTTGCCGGCGTCATCGCAGAGGCCCGGATTCTCTGCCGCCAGTTTGTCGGCAAAGCGCTCCGGGTGTTCGGCGATGAACAGCAGCCGTGCCCGCGACAGCAGCTGCGGCCAACGGGTCACACTGTAGGCCGGATCGATGTAGAACGAGGTCAGCAGCGAATAGCCGGTGAGGTCGTGGCACAGGTGCAGAGAATGGATCTTGTTGGACACGCCCAGTTCCTGCGACGCGTGGACGATGATCTCGTTGCGGTAGCTGTAGAAGCGGTCGTGAAACCCGGCCGAGGCAACGATGCCGCTGGTGCCGACGATGGCGCCGGTGGCGCTGTCCTCCAGTACAAAGAAGTACAGCTCCTCGCCGTTCACATCCACCTCGGCTGCAAATGAATGTGTCGAATTGCGGATCTTCTCGTAGAGCTTGTCGCGGTCTGGCGGCAGCGAGGTGATGCCAATAGCGCTCGCTTCCGCGATGCGCTCGACGGCGGGCAGGTCCGCCATGCGGCACGGGCGCAGGATCAGCATGGCGTGGTCGGACGGTGCAGGCGGGACGGAGTGGCGATCACGCGGCGGCTTTGGCCGGTGCCGCCTTGGCGGCTTCAGCGGTCAGCAGCTGCGATACCACCGCCTCGAATTTTTCGAGACCCAGGGCCACATCGGCCTCGGTGATCAACAGCGAGGGCGCGAGGCGGATCACGTTGGGGCCGGCGACCAGAATCATCAATCCATGCTGTTCCGCGGCCTTGACGAATTCCTTGGCGCGACCGTGCCAGGCAGGCACCAGTTCCAGGCCGAACCACAGGCCGCTGGCGCGGATATCGGTAAAGATTTGGTGCCGCGCATTGACACCCTGCATGCCCGCTACCAGCTGCGCCGTGCGGGCGGCCACATTGGCTTTGGTTTCGGGGGCGACCAGCACATCCAGCACCGCACCGGCCACCGCGCAGGCCAGTGCATTGCCACCATAGGTGCTGCCGTGCACGCCCACGCCGAACGATTTGGCGATGGCCTCGGTGGTGAGCATGACGCCGATCGGAAATCCGCCACCGATGCCTTTCGCGGAGGTAAGAACGTCCGGCACGACGCCCGAGTTCATGTACGCATACAGCGCGCCGGTGCGACCCGCCCCGGACTGCACCTCGTCAAAAATCAGCAGCGCGCCGTGCTGCGTGCACAGATCACGCAAGCCTTTGAGAAATTCCAGCGAGGCCGGCATTACGCCGCTCTCGCCCTGCACCGGCTCGACGATGACCGCGCAGGTTTTGGCGGAAATCTGTTTCTTCACCGCGTCAAGGTCGTTGTAGGGCAGGTGCGTGATGTCGGGCGGTAGCGGCCCGAAGCCCTGCGAATACTTCGGCTGGCCGCCGACGGACACGGTGAACAGGGTACGGCCATGGAAAGATTCGTTGAAGGAGATGATCTCGGTTTTGTCGGACACCAGCGCGCCTTCCGCTGCGCCGGCCTTCGGAAAATGGTCAACGGCGTACCGGCGTGCGAGCTTCAAGGCGGCTTCGTTGGCTTCGGCACCGGAGTTGGCGAAAAAAACGCGGTCGGCGAAGGTCAGGTCCACCAGCTTCTGTGCCAGCGCGATGGCGGGCTCGTTGGCCAGTACGTTGGCTACGTGCCACAGTTTGTTTCCCTGATCGGTCAGGGCATTCACGGCGACCGGGTGCGCGTGGCCGATGGAATTGACCGCGATGCCTCCGGCAAAATCCACGTACTCGCGGCCCTCCTGATCCCACACGCGCGAACCCTGGCCGCGCACCGGGATGAACGCGCCGGGCGCGTAGTTGGGCACCATGACCTGGTCGAAGCTGGCGCGGGTGACGGACGGATGGGACGGGCTCATGATGGCTCCTTGGAGAACGGGTGCCGGCGCAACGACGCCGCCGGTTGTTTTGGGTTTGGCCCCCATTTTATGCGCTGGGCGGCACAACGCCTATCAGCAATGCGACACCGGCTTACAAGCGGCCGATGGCCTGAACCCTGTGCGCCGGCGATGCGGTCGCGGATCATTCGCGTTCACCGGCATCGGAACCGGCGCGGGCGGCCCGCTGGCTCCGCTGTTCGCGCGGCGTGATGCCGAAATGGTTTCGGTAGGCGCTGGAAAAATGCGGTCCCGACGAGAACCCGCAGGTGAGTCCGATCTGCAGGATGGACTGGCTGGTCTGCTGCAACAGGTGGCGCGCCCGGTTGAGGCGTAACTCCAGGTAATAGCGTGACGGCAGGCTGTTGAGGTATTGCTTGAACAACCGCTCCAGCTGCCGGCGCGACACTCCCACCAGGCGGGCGATCTCCTCGGTCGGCAGCGGCTCCTCATAGTTGGCCTCCATCAGCGATACCGCTTCCGTGAGTTTGGGCTGGCCGCCGCCGATGCGCGCGGACAGCGGTACGCGCTGGTGCTCGGCGGCGGTACGCAGGCGCTCAAGGCCGAAGTGGTCCATCAGTTCCGTGACCACCTCCTCGCCATGCTGGCTGCCGATCCAGCTCAGCAGCATGTCGATGCTGGCGGTGCCGCCGGCACAGGTGAGCCGCGAACGGTCAATTTCGTAGAGGTTTGACGAGACGATGGTGTCTGGGAAGTCCTCGGCGAACAGCGAGGCATAGGGCCAGTGAATGGTGGCACGACAGCCGCGCAACAGGCCGGCGCGTGCCAGCACCCAGGCACCGGTGCCGATGCCGCCGAACAGGCGCGGCACCGCCTGCCGGGGGGCGGGAAGGGCGAAGCGCTGCAGCCAGTGGACGATGGCGTCGTGGCCGCGCTGGGGCAGGGGGGTGTCGCTGGCCACGAACACCGCATCAGGCGGAGCGGCGAGCCCGGCTGCTGCAATGGATGCGTCGGCGGCCAGGCTGGTGCCTGCTGAAGACATCACCGGTTCGCCGTCTGCCGAGATCAGGCTGACCTGCCAGGCATCGACGGCGAGCAGGCGTTTGGTTTCGGCCAGCACGTCCAACGCCGCCGCCACCGACACCATCGGAAACTGCGGCAGCAACACGATCGCGATGCGCGCGGGGCCGGCGCGGCCGGTGAAAGCCGAAATACCCGCTGGTGTGTCGCCGGTCGGGGCCTGGGGTGACGGGGGCGTGGCGTGCATGATGCGGGCGCTGCGAATTCTGCCCGACGGATCTACTTGAGGGAGCCGGACAGAAACTGCTGCAGGCGTTCGCTTTGCGGGCGCAGCAGGATGTCCTTGGGGTGGCCCTCTTCCTCAATCAATCCCTTGTGCAGGAAGATGGCGTGGTTCGATACCTCGCGTGCAAAGCCCATTTCGTGGGTCACGACCATCATCGTGCGGCCCTCCTCGGCCAGTACCCGCATCACCTTGAGCACCTCGCCGACCAGTTCCGGGTCCAGCGCCGACGTGGGCTCGTCGAACAGCATGACTTCCGGTTCCATGGCCAGCGCGCGTGCGATGGCCACACGCTGCTGTTCGCCGCCCGACAGATGGGCCGGGTACATATTCTTGCGATGTGCCACCCCAACGCGGTTGAGGAAAAAGTCGGCACGCTCGATGGCCTCCGCCTTCGGCTGTTTCAGCACGTGCACCGGTGCCTCGATCACGTTCTGCAGCACCGTCATGTGCTGCCAG
>CAYSKY010000023.1:0-16163 GCA_964431425.1 uncultured Burkholderiales bacterium | reverse complement strand
CTGCATGCCGCCGGAACTGAAGGCCAGCGCGCGCGGCAGCATGTCCGCCGGCACCAGCAGCGGCACCAGCGATTGCTGCGCCGGCATCTGGAAGGCCTTGGCCATTCCCAGCCCCACCGAGAGCATGAGCAGCAGGTTTCGGTCTGCCCAGTTGCCCAGCTCGGCCGCCGTCAGAACGAGCGCGATCACGGCCTCGGTGGCCATGCACAGCGCCAGAATACGGCCGCGATGGCCATGGTCCGCCGCGTGTCCCGCGGGCAGCGTGAGCAGCAGCGCCGGCAAAAACTGGCAGAGGCCCACCATGCCCAAGTCCCACGCGCTGCTGGTGAGCGTGTACATGTGCCAGCCGATGGCCACCATCAGCATCTGGTTGCCCGCCGCGCTGGAAAGGCGGCCGAACCAGAAGCGCATGAACGGCGCGATTTGTGTGGGGGAGGTGGGGGTGGTGGTCAATTGAATGGGTTAATACGCAAGCACTGGCGCGCCTCGCGGGCCAAAAATGCCCGGAGAGGCGCGCCAGTGCTTGAGTTTGGCAATGATGTGCTGGGTGCGGCCGGGTGCAGGTGCAAAGCCAAGTGTCCATTGTCGCCGAACGGGGCGACACCCGCTGCGGCAAAAGTAACGGCTAGTTGTTCGACTTGCGCCGCGCCACCCAGTACGTCGCGCCTTCAGGTCCGTAGCGTTCTGAATGCGGCGTGCCGGCCGGCAGCGAGAACGTATCGCCCGGCAGCAGATGGCGCGTCTTGTGTTCGCAGGTGAGCCACATCTCGCCTTTCACCACCACGGCCTCGGCATCGAAGGGATGCATGTGAGGTTCGGTCAGGTGGCCGGGTGCCCATTCACGCACCGCGGCTTCGTCGCAGCCCGCGGCGAGGGCCTCGGCTTGAAAAATGGCGAAGTCGGTGGCGTTCATGGGTTCCCTTTCGATGGACGGGCTGACGTGTAGCCTCCAGTATCCAATGTTTTCTTGACGGTTTGAACGACCAACCACGCCCGCGGGCGGGATGCCGTCAGCGGGGCCCGGTGATCAGTGCGGCGATGGTTTTCACCCAGGCGCGCCGGCTGCGCATAACGGCGGTGTGGATGGCCTGTAGCGCCGGGGCGTCGGTCGGGTGCGGCCGGTCGGCGTTGTCGTCCACCTGCTTTGCCACGGCCGCCAGAAATTCCGCGCGCTCGTTCTCGCTGGCCAGGTCCAGGTACACGGCGCGGGTGCGCAGCGGGTCGAAGCCGATATCGGCGGCGCGCTCAGCGTCCAGCAGCCAGGCCTTCATGGCGCCGCGGCCTTTGGCGGTGATGCTGTACTCGGTGCGGGTGCGCCGCCCGGTCGCCACGTCGCTGGCGCGGATCAACCCGCGCTTCGCAAGGCGCTGCATGGCCGGATAAATCGCGCCGGCCGAGCCGGTCCAGAACGCGGAAGGCGATTCGGCAAATATCTTTGAGACGGCGTATGCGGTAACCGGGCCGCTGCGGGCGATGAACGCGAGGGCGATGCCTTCAAGGTCGGTCAGTGGGGGCATGTGAGTCGGGGAAGGTTGATGAAGAGACGGGCGGCTGCAGGCCGCTGATGGAGTTCCGCCGGCCGCCCTGAAAAGTTTCCATAACAGGCCGGGAACCTTTTCTATTACGAATCGTAATACAGGGGTGGCTACTCATCAATCATTCCCTTTGGAGGCTCCCATGCAGCAATTTCAGTTCAATAACTTCAGGGCACTGGTCCCGGCGCTGGCTTTTGTGGCCGCAGGTTTGTTTGCAGCGGATATGTGCACTGCGGCACCCAGCCCGCGCGTGGAAGTCCCCATGGATCTCGCGTCCGGCCGTCCGGGCATTTCCGTCACCATTGGCGGCTCCAATGTGCCGGTGGTCTATGACACCGGGGCCGGCGGCGCGGTGATCACCAAAAGCCTGGCCGACAAGCTGGGCCTGGAAGTCGTCGGCGAATCGCGCGTGGGCAGCCCCGGCGGTGGCGAGCCAATGGTGGTGAAGCTGGTGTCGCTGGAAGGCATGTCGGTCGGCGGCTATGCGCTCACCAACGCCCACGCCGCCGTGCTCGACGATGCCAAGCTGCCGCCCAACGCCACCATGGTGATCGGCAGCAACCAGTTTGCCGATGCGCTCATCGAAATCGATTTCGTGAACAAGCGCCTGGGAATCACCAAAGGCGGCACCGCCGGCACATCATCGGGCGCCTGGCAAAAGCTGGACAGCCATGGCCTGCCGGAAGCGAGCCTGGTGATCGGCAAGGAAACCATCCCGCTGCACATCGACTCGGGTAACCCCGGCGCATTGGTGGTGCCAAAGCGTTACGCCGAGAAGCTGCCGCTGACGGGCCCGCTGCAGGAGTCCGGCGCCATCCGTCTCGTTGATCGCCGGATGCCGGTGTACTCGGCGCCGATGCAATCCGATGCCGTGCTGGCCGGCACGCCGGTACGCATCGACGGACACGTGCGCTTTTCCGATCTGCCGTTTGCCAACGTCGGCGGCAGCGTGCTGGCCAAAACCCGCATGGTGATCGATATGCCAAACCGGCGCTGGCAGTTGGTGTTTGCCGACGGTGGCGTGCCGGTGATCGGTGCGCCGGCGCCGGTGCCGAAGGTGGTGACGAAGGCGGAGTGAGAGCGCCAGGCTAAGAGTAGGCCAAAATTCGAAACTCAAGCACTGGCGCGCCTCCTGGCACGAAAATGCGCCAGAAGCCGCGCCAGTGCTTGAGTTTGGCCTTTTCTAAAGCGAACTCAGATCAATCTTGACCGCCGCGCCATCACCCACCACGGTGGTCCATTCGCGCACGCGCCACGATTTCACCACGCCGTTGATTACGTAGGGATCGTTGCGCGCAAAGTCCTCAGCAACCTTCGGGGAGTCACCCTGAAACAGCAGCGCCGCGCCGTCAGCCGGATCGGCCCAGGCACCGCCCAGCAGCAGTTCGCCGCGCGCCACGGCTGCGAGGGCGTGCTGCACATGAACCTTGCGATAGGGCGCGCGCTCGGTGGTGTAGTGCTCGCCGCCTTCGTAGAACAGGATGTAGTGCATCGCGGGCTCCAATAAGTCCGCAGCTATTCCGGACGCGCGCCGGATTCCCTCACGACAACACGCCACTTGTCGGTTTCCGCTTTGACGAAAGCGCCGAATTGCGCGGCGCTGCCGCCCACCGGGTCGGCACCTTCCTGCACCATCTTGGCGGCGACTTCCGGGTCAGCCAGGATGTCATTCACGGCCTTGTTCAGTTCTGCAATGATTGCCGGCGGCGTGCCCTTGGGGGCGAACAATCCAAACCAGGAGCCCGCCTGGAATTCCGGGAAGCCGGATTCGTGCACCGTGGGCACATTGGGCAGCGACTTGGAGCGCTGCAGGCTGCTGACCGCGATGGCGTTGAGCTTGCCTGCGCGGATGTGGCCGATCACCGAGGGGATGGTGGCAAACATGTACTGGATGCGCCCGGCCAGCAAATCGACTACGGCACCCGCGCCTTTGTAGGGCACGTGCTCGGCGGTGAAGCCGGCCTTTTTCGCGAGCAGAAAGCTGGCCAGGTGCGAGGACGTTCCGGTGCCGGTCGAGGCGTAGTTGGTCATGGTCGGGTTGCCCTTGGCAAAGGTGAGCAGTTCGGCCATGGTTTTGATGCCGAGGTTGGGCGGCACCACCAGGACGTTGGGCACGTCGGCGAACTGCACGATGGGCACCAGGTCCGTCTGCGGATCGTAAGGCAGGCTTTTGTACAGCGTGGAGTTGATGGCCATGGGGCCCACCGAATTAACGATGAGCGTGTAGCCGTCGGCCGGCGCGCGCACCACGAATTCGGTGCCGATGTTGCCGCCGCCGCCTGGCTTGTTTTCAATCACGAAGGATTGCTTGTAGCGGTCGGCCAGCCGCTGGCCGATCAGGCGCGTGAGCGAATCGGTGGTGCCGCCGGCGGTGAAGGCCACCACCAGCTTGACCGGTTTGTTGGGGTAGCTCTGTGCGACCGCGGTGGCGGCCAGCAAGGACAACGTCGCAGCCATTGCCGCGCGAATGAATCGTGGGATCAAGTCAGCCTCCAGATGGGTGGGGTGCGGTCCTGGCCGCGCCTTTTGTGTGGTGATGCTGCGGGCAGTATAGCCATCTGCCGCACAAGGGTTGTTGACTTGGGACGGGCACGACTTGTGCATGCGCTGCCTATAATCGGTTTGCTTTCCCGCCTATCTTCCATGTCCCGCGACTTTCACGCCGTCACCGGCCGCCCCTTGCGTATCCTGCTCTCGCAGGCCACGATTGCTCGCATTGGCGCGGAGGTGTCTGCGCGGCTGGCAGGCATGGCCCACGAGCTGGTGGCGCTGGAGTCATTGACGGCAGGCCCAGACGCATCGATCAACGTCGCCTTCCTCACCAAGGACGTCTCGGGCGCCTCCAGCAAAACCAAACACTCCGATGCGCTGGCGAAAATGTTCGACATCGTGCGCGCTTCGGCGCCGCTGCAATGGATGCACACGCACTCGGCGGGCGCGGACCGGCCGATCTACCCGGAACTGATGGCGCGCGGCGTGACGGTGTCCACCTCGTCGGGCCTCAATGCCGATACGGTGGCGCAGTCTGCGGTGACGGGGCTGATGATGCTGGCGCGGCGCTTCAACTGGCTGGCCGATGCGCAGCACCGCCGCGCCTGGGAGCCGTTGCTCGAGGCGCGTGCGCCGCGCGACCTGAAAGCACAAGTGGCGGTGGTGGTGGGGCTCGGGCCGATCGGGCTGGAAATCGCGCGGATTCTCAATGCGATTGGCCTTCATGTGATTGGCGTGCGCACGTCAAACACGCCGGCACCCGGTTGCCACGAAACTATTGCCTACGCCGATCTTGGGGGAGTGCTGCCGCGCGCCGACTGGCTGGTGCTGGCCTGCCCGCTGACGGACATCACCAAACGCCTGGTGGATGCGCCATTCCTGGCCCGCCTGCCCCGCGGTGCGCGGATCATCAACGTCGCCCGCGGCGAAGTGGTGGTGGAAGCTGACCTGATCGCAGCCCTGCAAAGCGGGCATCTCGCCGGGGCCTGCCTTGATGTATTCGAGCGCGAGCCGCTGGCGGCGGATTCCCCGCTCTGGACAATGCCGAACGTGATCGTGACGCCGCATACTGCCAGCCATGCCAGTGGCAATGCGCGGCGCGTCGACGGGTTATTCCTCGATAACCTCACCCGCTGGCGCGAGCGGCAGCCGCTTGTGAACGATGCGCGCCGCTACACAATTTGACGACTTGAACCGAACACAGGACACCACACCATGACCGACGGCACCCTGCTCCCGTTGAAATCGATGAAAGACCAGTGCACGCCGGAAGAATGGAAGGCGCGGGTGGACCTGGCTGCCTGCTACCGGCTGGTGGATTGGTACGGCATGTCGGACATGATGGCCAACCACATTTCAATGCGCGTGCCCGGCGAGGACAACGCCTTTCTCATCAACGCCTACGGGATGATGTACGAGGAAATCACCGCCTCCAGCCTCATCAAGGTGGACATCGACGGCACCATTCTCGCCAAGCCGGATTTCGGTGACCTGAACTATGGAATCAACAAGGCCGGCTACGTGATCCACAGCGCGATTCACCGCGCACGCCACGAGATCGATTGCGTGATTCACACCCACACCTGGGCGGGCATGGCGGTTTCGTCGCTCGAATGCGGATTGCTGCCGCTGACGCAGACCGCCATGCGGTTCCTGAAGATTGGATATCACGACTATCAGGGCGTGGTGCTCAACGAAGCCGAACAGGCATCACTGCTGCGCGACATGGGCGATGGCGAGGCGCTGATCCTGAAGAATCACGGCCTGCTGGTGGCCGGCCGCACGGTGGGCGAGGCCTTCAACTGGACTCATCGGCTGGAAGTGTCGTGCCGCGCCCAACTGGCGGCGATGGCCTGCCAGACCAAGTTCAACGCCGTGCCACCTGAAGTGTTGGAAGCGACCTACATGAACTACCAGCCGCAGACGCGGCGGCCCTACGGGCTTATGGAGTGGCCGGCACTGCTGAGAAAGCTGGACCGGCTGGACCCGAGCTACAAGTTCTAGGCGGCGCGCAAGGAAGGCGGCAGCGGCCGGCAGAAGGCGCGGCCGGTCTGCGGGTCTTCAATCAGTTGTACGTCGATGCCATAGAGAACTTTGAGGTTGGCCGGTGTGACGACCTCGCGCGGCGCGCCGCTGGCGAGTATGCCGCCGGCGTGCAGCAGCACCGCGCGGTCGGCACATTGCAGCGCGTGGTCCGGATCGTGGCTGCAGAACAGCACGCTGCGGCCGCCCGCCTTCAGACAAAGGATTTCACCGAGAATCAGCATCTGGTTGCCGAAATCGAGGCTGGCGGTAGGCTCGTCCATTACCAGCAGCGGCGCTCCCTGCGCCAGTGCGCGGGCGATCAACACCAGCTGCCGCTCGCCGCCGCTGATCTGCGTGAACGCTTTGTCGGCCAGATGCGTGATGCGCATTTCCGTGAGCGCCGCATCGGCTGCCGCCACATCCTTTTCACCGGGCGAGGCGAACAACCCCAGGTGCGCCGTGCGACCCATCAGCACCACATCGCGCACGGTGAACGCAAAGTAACTGTTTCCCGCCTGCGGCACATAGGCCATGCGTTTGGCGCGCTCTTCGGGTGCCAGAGCATTGATGTCGGTACCCCCCAGTGTGAGCTGGCCACCATGCGGCGGAATGAGGCCGAGCAGGGTGCGGAACAATGTGGTCTTGCCGCCGCCGTTGGGGCCAAGCACGCACACCACTTCGCCGGCTTTCATTTCAAGCGACACGTCGCGGCCCAGCGTGCGCTTGGGGTGGCCGTAGGCGAGGGCGGTGGTGGAGAGGAGGGAGGTCATTGGAGTTCGCCCCGTGGCGGTTGCGGGCATGGCTTCAACGTGCACCCTTCGATATCGCGACTTCCCCCTTTTCTAAAGGGGGAATGAGGGGGATTTTTCGGCGCCTGCAATCTGCGATGGCCTACAGCTTCATGCCTGGCGCGGAGGGTCATCATTTCGCCGGGCAATCCTTCAAACTGATAGCCACGTAGGATTGGACAGCTGGAAATCCCCCTCAGTCCCCCTTTAAGAAAGGGGGAAGTGCCCTGAGCAACGGTTTGCGGCTGGAGATGCGGCACGCTCTCGCGATGATTGAATCTCAACATCACGTCCGCCCCCCCGCCCGCGCATGCGTCACTGCCAGCAGCCACAAAAACAGCGGCGTACCAATCAACGCCGTGAGCACACCCGGCGGCACCTCGATGCTGGCCATGGTGCGCGCCAGGGTATCCACCGCCAGCAGATAGCTCGCGCCCAGCAGCATGCTCAGCGGCAGCATGCGCGCGAACTCGGGGCCGATCAGCAGGCGCGCGGCGTGGGGGATCAGCAAGCCGATCCAGCCGATGATCCCCGAGATCGCCACTGCCGCTGCGGTGATGAGCGTGGCGCAGGTCACGAGGATAATCCGCAGCCGGCCCACATTGACGCCCAGCGCGCGCGCCTCATCGTCGGACAGCGACAGCACATTCATTCGCCAGCGCAGCAGGAAGATCGGTACCATGCCCAGCGCCATCAGGGGCGCGGCCATCCACAAATCTGCCGGCGAAATCGCGCTCAGGCTGCCCAGCAGCCAAAAGGTGATGGCGGGCAACTGGTTGTAGGGATCGGCCAGGTACTTCATCAGCGCGAGCCCCGAGCCCAGCAGCGTACCGACCACCACGCCGGTGAGGATCAGCGAGAGGATCGGGTCGTGCCCGCGCACGGCGTTGCCGATGAAATACACCATCGCAACTGCCACGAGGCCGCCGACAAAGGCGAAACCCTGGATCGCGAAAATCGGCAGCGACAGGAAGATCGCCAGCACCGCCCCCAGCGCGGCGCCGGAAGAAACACCGAGGATGTCCGGAGACACCAGCGGGTTGCGAAACATGTTCTGGTACACCGCGCCGGAAGCCGCCAGTGCGGCACCGATGGTGACCGCGGCGAGCACCCGCGGCCCGCGGATCTGGAAAATCACCGCGTCAAAGGTGGTCGGCAGCGCATGCGTGCCGCCACTGAGTTTGGCCCACAGAATGGTCAGCAAGTCGCCCGGTGGAATTGCAAAGCGACCGATCGCGAAAGCGATCAGCATGAGGGCGATCAGCAGGGCGGCGGCGAGGGAGAGGGCGGGAAGGCGGCGAGTCACGGTGACATCTTAGACGACCTGCCCTGAACTGCACCGCGCGAAAACGTGCTAGCGGGCATTGGGCTTGCCCGGCCACACCCCCGGCTCCCCCAGCAATTGCTCGATCTGCGCCGCCGTCGGTTCCTGCTGATAGAACAAGCGGTGGAACTCGGCAATCTTCTTGCGCATGTCGTCCTGGAAGAGTTGTGGGTACAGCAGGTTGGCAAGCCAGACCACGCCCAGCACACGGTTGGCGCCGGGCGGGTAGTCAAACCAACCGAAGGGCAGGTGCGGTGAGAGGTACACGCGCTTGTTGCGCACGGCGTTCACGCTGCCCCACACCGGCTCCTTCCACACGTCGCGATAGAAGTTCGGATCGTTGGTGATGATGTGCTCGGGATTCCACAGCAGTACCTGCTCGAGGCCCACGTTGACCAGCCCGCCCTTTTCGCCGGCGGCCACATTGGTGGCGCCGACGAACTCGATCATCTCCACGTTGATGGAGCCGCCCAGCCCGGTGGTCAGCCCCTGTGGGCCACGGCCGTAGTAGACGGTGGGGCGTTTGGCGGCGGGGACGGTGGCGATTTTCTTGCGGATGTCGCCCAGGGTGGTGTCGATGTAGGCGGCGAGTTCGCTGCCGCGCTTTTCGTTGCCGAGGATCTTGCCCAATACGCGCATGTTGTCGGCCATTTTGTCCATGCGGCCGTCCAGCAGCACATAGGGGATGCCGGTCTGCTGCTGCACGCGGTCGGCAAGCGAGACAAAGGTGGCGTTGGTGGCACCGACGTCGACGATCACGTCGGGCTTGGCCTTGAGCACCACTTCCACGTTGGCGGAATTGCCGCGACCAGTGAGTCGGCCGAGGTCGGGCAGGTCGGCGTATTTTTTGGCCACGAACGCGGCCTCGTCGGGCCGGAAGGCACGTGTCCAGCCGATCAGTGTGTCCGGCGCGATGGCAAACACGGCCACGCTGGCGGGCGGCCCGGCGGCGTACACGCGGGTGACCTTGGCGGGGATGTCGACGGTGCGGCCTGCGCCGTCGGTGATGGTGGCGGCCTGCGCCATTGCCGCCGCCTGCAGGGCGAACAGAAAAATCAGCCTACGCATTCCACACCACCTGTCCGAGATTGCTGACGTCATAACCCGCCAGTGACTTTGCGTAGCGCGCAAATGCGGCTTCGCGGGTGAACGCCATCAGCGATTGCCAGGGCGCATCAAAGTAGCTTGGTCGCAGCACCGCCACGTCGAGCCGTTCCACCGCCAGCGGGATGAAATCGAGGTGAAACTGCCGCGCCACGGCGCGCACCGCGAGCCCCGCGTCGGCACGACCGTCGAGGATGGCGGAGGCGATGTCGGCTTCGGTTTGCGCTACCGGTTGCACGGTCTTGATGGCGTCGATATGCAGGCCCGCGTCAGCCAGCAACTGCAGAAAAAGCAGGAAACTCCCGGCGCCCGGCTGCCGGAGCGCCACGCGCATCTTCGCTTTCTTGAGATCCGCGAGCTTCTGGATTTTCAGCGGATTGCCGGTGGCCACCACCAGCCCTTGCTCGCGTTTGGCCCACTCCAGCAGTACGCAATCAAGGTGACCAAGGCGGTCGCGGGTCAGACTGGTGTTGCGGTCAGCGCCGCTGCCGGTGGGGATGTGCAGTGCCGCTGCACACGCGCTGCCGGCTGCGAGGCGGTCGATGCCGTCCATGCTGCCGTAGGTCATCGTGGCCAGGCCACAGCGCGACTCGCGCACGGCCCATTCCAGCAGCGGGTCGCTGCTGCCAGCGATCACGGCCGGGGCATTTCGCATGGAACGCAAATTGTGATCGGTGGTGCTTTGCTTGACCCACTCGTCGATCAGCGCGCGCGGGAACAGCAGCTTGCCCGATACCCGTGAATGTGGAATCGCCTCCTGCGCAACGAGGTCGTAGATCTTGCGTTCCTTCAGGCGAAGGTAATCGGCGACTTCCTTGGTGCTCAGCAGTTGGCGCATCGGTAATCCGGAAGGAGTGGGCATGCAGGCGGGTGCGGAAGGGCTTGATACCCGAAACTGGCCTGCTTTTCGGTGCAGTGATATGCATTATTTACGGAAGCCGGAATTCCTGCAAGGCGACGACTAAACTGCCGCCATGCCCGAAGTCTCCCAAAGCCTGATGCTGGCCTGGCAGCTCATTGCCGGTCTCGATGCCAACCTGCTGGCCATCGCCGGGCTGTCGCTGCGCGTCTCCGGCGTGGCGGTGCTGGTCGCGTCGCTATTGGCGCTGCCCTTTGGGGCATGGCTGGCATTGACGCGTTTTTCCGGCCGCGGTGGCGTGGTGGCGGTACTCAACGGCATGATGGGCCTGCCGCCGGTGGTGGTGGGCCTGCTGGTCTATTTGCTGCTGTCCCGATCGGGCCCGCTGGGAAACTTCGGCATCCTGTTTACGCCGGCGGCGATGATGGTGGCGCAGGCATTGCTGATTTTTCCGATCATCGCGGCGCTGGTGCGGCAGGTGATCGAGGACGCCTGGGGCGAATACCGCGAACAACTCACCTCGCTCAATGCCAGCCGCAGCCAGTGCATCCGGGCGCTGCTTTGGGACACACGCTTTACGCTGACCACCGCCGTGCTGGCGGGCTTCGGGCGCGCCATCGCCGAAGTGGGGGCAGTGATGATTGTGGGCGGCAACATCGACGGCGTGACCCGCGTGATGACCACTGCCATCGCGCTGGAAACCAGCAAGGGCGACCTGCCGCTGGCACTGGCACTGGGTGTGGTGCTGATCGCGATGGTCGTGGCCATCAACGTGGCGGCTCAATCCATCAAGACCTCGGCGATGCGTAAATATGGTTGAGGCGATCATGCAACCACTCCCGCCGAGCATCCTGCCGTTGTCCGCAGAAGGGCTGGCGTTCCGCGCCGGGGACGTGTCGGTGCTGGAGTCGGTATCGTTTGACGTTCCCCCGGCGATGCGCACGGTGGTACTGGGCCCCAATGGCGCGGGCAAGAGTGTCCTTCTGCGCCTGCTGCATGGGTTGCTGGAGCCCACCACCGGCTGCGTACGCTGGTCGCAGCCGGATGCGGCGGCTGTGCGCCGCGGACAGGCCATGGTGTTCCAGCGGCCCGTGATGTTGCGGCGCTCGGTGCGTGACAACGTGGCGTTCGCATTGCAGGTGGCGGGTGTATCAAACAAGTCGGTGCTGGCCGGTCGCGTGGAGGCCGCACTGACACGTGTCGGGTTGCAGGCCCTGGCGGCCCGGCCGGCCCGTCTCTGTTCCGGCGGCGAACAGCAGCGTGTGGCGATGGCGCGCGCCTGGGCCCTGCAGCCGGAGGTGCTGTTTCTCGATGAGCCCACCGCCAGCCTTGACCCGGCCGCCACCCGCAGCATCGAGGACACGCTGCATGCGCTGCACGCCCAGGGCACCACCATCGTCATGACCACCCACGATCTCGGTCAGGCGCGGCGGCACGCCGATCGCGTGTTGTTTCTCAATCGTGGACGGCTGGTGGAAGACACACCTGCCGAAGAATTTTTTCAACAACCCCGGTCGCCGGAAGCGGCGGCTTTCATCAAAGGAGAATTGCTATGGTGACAAACAAGAAACGCCTTTCGGGTCTGGCCGGCGTGCTGCTGCTGAGCGGCGCAATGGCAACCGCCGCCCTCGCTGAGGACAAGTTCATCGTGGTGGCGTCCACCACCTCCACGCAGGATTCGGGCCTGTTCGGCCACATCCTGCCGATCTTCAAGGCCAAGACCGGCATCGACGTGCGTGTGGTGGCACAAGGCACCGGCCAGGCGCTGGCCACGGCCAAAAAGGGTGACGCGGATGTGGTGTTTGTTCACGATAAAGTGGCTGAGGCCAAGTTCGTGGACGAAGGATTCGGCGTCGACCGGCGCGAGGTGATGTACAACGACTTTGTCATCGTCGGCCCGAAGGCGGACCCGGCAAAAGCGGCGGGCAAGGATGCCATCGGCGCGCTGAAAAAAATCGAGGCCGCCAAGTCGCCGTTTGCTTCGCGTGGCGACAAGAGCGGCACGCACGCGGCCGAGCTGCGTTACTGGAAGGCGGCCGACATTGATCCACAAACAGGCAAAGGCACGTGGTACCGCGAAACCGGCTCTGGCATGGGCCCCACGCTCAACACCGCCAGCGCCATGAACGCGTATGCCTTCACCGATCGGGGTACGTGGTTGTCGTTCAAGAACCGTGGCGACCTGACTGTGCTGGTGGAAGGCGATACCAAGCTGTTCAACCAATACGGCGTGATGCTGGTGAACCCTGCCAAGCATGCCCATGTGAAGAAGGATCTCGGCCAGCAGTTCATCGACTGGATCACCTCGCCTGAAGGCCAGGCGGCGATTGCTGCATACAAGATTGAGGGCCAGCAGTTGTTTTTCCCGAACTACGTGGCCTTGAAGAAGGCGGCGTGATGACTCGCCAACGATTCCTGCTGACGGTAGCGGGCCTGGCTATGTCGACCCTGGTCTCGGCGCAGGAACCCATCCGCGTATTTGCGGCGGGCAGCCTGCGCGCTGCGCTGACGGAAGCCGGAGCCGCGTTCAAGGCAAAGACCGGGACGGACGTGGCGTTTACGTTCGGCGCGTCCGGCCTGTTGCGGGACCGGCTGGCCAAGGGGGAGACCGCAGATGTGTTTGCCTCGGCCAACGTCGAACACCCGGCCGCGCTGGCCAAGTTGGGTCTGGCTGGCGCTGTGCGGGTGTTCACACGAAATGAGTTGTGCGCGCTGGTGTCGCCGAAAGTCAGTGTGCTGCCGGAAACGCTGCTCAAGGTGATGCAGGATCCGGCAATCAAGCTGGGCATCTCGACTCCTAGGGCGGACCCGTCGGGGGATTACGCGATGCAGGTATTCGACAAGGCTGGGGCGCTGGCGGGCAAACCGGTCGGCGACGCGCTGCGTGCCAAGGCGCTGCAACTCACCGGCGGCCCCAACTCGCCGCCGCCACCGCCGGATCGAAGCGTTTATGGGGAACTGGTTGCAACCGGCAAAGCGGACATTTTCCTCACCTACTGCACCAATGCCACGCTTGCTGTTCGTGAAACGCCGGTGTTGAAAAAGCTGGCATTGCCCGCTGAACTTGCCGTGGGTGCGGATTATGGTTTGGTAGCAATGCCACCCGCCGGCGGCAAAGGCGAACCGTTTGCCGCTTTTCTGTTGTCGGCCGAATCGCAGGCGGTGTTTGCACGCTTCGGGTTTGGCCTCGCGCCGAAGTAAGACAGGGTCACCGGCGGGAACGAACGGTTGCGGGTGTTGATTCCGGCCGGTGACCCCTTCAGAAACGTACGCCGATCAGTTTGACGGAGGCGATGGCCATGACCAGCGCCAACATGGCGATCAGCCAGCGGTTGTTCAACTTGTAGATGCCCAGCCACGTGCCGATCAGGGCGCCCAGCACGGCCGCCGCGATCAAGGGCGTAGCCGCGTAGGGGATGGTGGAAAACGAGAACGAGCCCTTGATCAGGCCACCCGCCAAGCCGGCAGCAGAGTTGGCCATGATGAAGGGAGCGGAGATACCAGCCGTGGCCTTGGGCCCGGCCCAGCCGAGAATGAGGATGAGCGGACTGAGAAAGATGCCGCCGCCGGTCCCGGTGAGGCCGGACAGCAGGCCGATGCCGCCGCCGATCAGCGGCGCGATCCACAGCGGAATGCGCACCGCGACTTCCTCACGATCATCGGTGTTGGCGAAGGCGCGCCACGAGAGGTAGAGCGCGGAACAGAGCAACACCACGCCCACCAGCATCTGATAAATGTGCGAAGGCAGCTAGACACCGCCGCCGACGAAGGCCATGGGTATCGAGCCCAGCACAAATGCGCCGACGACCTTGGCGTCGAAATAGCGCGCGGTGCGAAACCGCCAGGTGGTGAAAGCGGCCACGACGATGTTCAGCGCCAACGCGGTGGGACGCATGGCCTCGGGCGCCACGCCAACCAGCGCCATGGCGGCGAGGTAGCCCGAAGCCCCGGCGTGCCCGACCGAGCTGTACATCATCGCCACGATGATGAAGATGCCGGCGAGTTCGAGGATCTGCGTTTCGGTCACGGGGTCGATGCCACGCGGTGGACAAGACCGTAATATACCGCTGGCTATAACGCCGGGAAAAAATTTTCAGGTGATCAGCTGCGAGGCTCAGGCGCCAGCATCGAGGCGAACTTGACCAGGTCCTTGCGGATGGCGGCATCCGTATTGCGTTCCATGGCTCGGAAGTGCGCGAGGACCTTTTCGCCAAAAGGCGTGACCCGCGCACCGCCGCCGCCACCGCCGCCGGTGGCGGTATCCACCACCGGTTCACGGAAACAGCGATTCATGGTGTCGACGAGGTTCCAGCCGCGCTTGTAGGACATGCCGAGCTGGCGCGCCGCCTCCGAAATGGAGCCGGAGGTGCGGATCGCTTCGAGCATATCCGCCTTGCCCGGCCCCATGGCGATTTCGTCACCGAAGAAGATGCGGAACTTGGCGGGGGAGAGTTTGTGTGCCACCTTGCGGGCCACGACAGTGGAGCTGATCAGGCCTTGGCGCCGCCGAGCATCTGCTGCAATTCGCCGGACTGATACATTTCTCTCATGATGTCCGCGCCGCCGACGAATTCTCCGTTCACATACAGCTGCGGAATGGTCGGCCAGTTGGCGTATTCCTTGATGCCCTGGCGAATGTCGGCGTCCTGCAGCACATCAACGGTATGCGGATTGGTCACGCCGCAGGCCTTGAGGATCTGCGTGGCGGAAGCTGAAAAGCCGCACATCGGAAACTGTGGAGAGCCCTTCATGAACAGCACGACGGGGTTGGAAGTGACGGTCTCGCGAATCTTGTCTTGCACATCCATGGGATGCTCCGGGGAAGAGTGAAAAAGAATGGGGTCAATTCTATCGAATCTGGCCCCCCGCAACGCGCGGGATGCCGGCCAAATCCCTGAAACATATAGGGTCATTGAATCCGTGTTTCAAGAGCAAATCGCGGCATGCATCGGCCTGATCGTAGCCGTGTTCGAACAAAAGCCAGCCGCCAGGACGCAGGTGCGCCGGCGCGCTGGCGATGATGGAGCGGATCGATTGCAGGCCGTCGCTGCTGCCGTCGGTCAGCGCCGTCTGTGGTTCGAAACGCAGGTCGCCTTGTGAGAGGTGGGCATCGTTACCGGCCACATAGGGCGGGTTGGAGACGATCAGATTGAAGCGGTGGCCGGCGAGCGCGGTGTACCAGTTGCTTTCGACGAACTCGACATCGGCGCGCAGTGATGCAGCGTTGGCGCGTGCGGTTTCAATTGCACGAGGCGACAAGTCGCATGCCGTCACACGGGCATCCGGTGACTCCAGCGCCAGCGTGATCGCAATCGCGCCGCTACCGGTCCCCAAATCCAAAACCCCAGCATTGGTGCGGTCTCCAGGCCATTTTTGCCCGGAGAGGCGCGCCAGTGCTTGTTCTACAAGAATTTCTGTTTCCGGGCGGGGGATGAGTACGTGCTCGTTCACGGCAAAATCGCGGCCGTAGAACTCGCGTTTGCCGATGAGATAGGCAACGGGTTTTCCCTGAGCGCGCGCCAATACTTTCAACGTGAATGCCGTTTCATCCCGCTCGCTCAATGCGCGTTCGTCATGGGCGATCAGCGAAGCCCTGCCCACGCCCAGCAAATCCGCCAGCAGATACTGCGCGTCGATGCGCTCAATGGAGCGCTCGGCGATCCGCAGCGCCTCGCTGATATTCACGTGCGCTCCAGCATCAAACCGAAGTCGCCAGTGCCGCCAGCTGCTCGGCTTGATGCTCGGAAATCAGCGCGTCGGTGAGTTCCTTGAGGTCGCCGTCCATGATGAAGTCGATCTTGTAGAGCGTGAGATTGATGCGGTGATCGGTGACGCGGCCCTGCGGGAAGTTGTAGGTGCGGATGCGCTCGGAGCGGTCGCCGGAGCCGATGAGCGATTTGCGTTCGGCCGCTTCCTTGGCCTGCTGCTCGCGCATCTGCTTGTCCTTGATGCGCGCGGCCAGCACGCGGAAGGCCTGGTCTTTGTTTTTGTGCTGCGAACGCCCGTCCTGACACTCGACCACGATGCCGGTGGGGATG
>CAYSKY010000022.1:0-16289 GCA_964431425.1 uncultured Burkholderiales bacterium | reverse complement strand
GGCAATGACGGGTTCGGCGAGGGCAACTTCAAGGCGCTGTTTGAATCGATGGAACTGGATCAGATCCGCCGCGGCGTGTTGCAGGTGGATGCTTGAGGAAACCGTCATGGCCGTGAAGAAAATCCATCATGTCGCCTACCGCTGCATGGATGCGAAGACAACAGTGGATTGGTACCAGAAATATCTCGGCATGACATTCGTGCTGGCCATCGCGGAAGACAACGTGCCGTCCACCGGCGCGGCGGATCCCTACATGCACGTCTTCCTCGATGCCGGTGCGGGCAATATCCTGGCATTTTTCGAGCTGCCGACTTCGCCGCCGATGGGCCGCGATCCGAACACGCCGGCGTGGACGCAGCACCTCGCGTTTGAGCTGGAGTCGATGACGGAGATGCTGGCCGTGAAGAGCCGCCTGGAGGCCGACGGCATCGAGGTGGTGGGTCCCACGGACCACACCATTTTCCAGTCGATCTATTTCTTTGATCCCAGCGGCCACCGGCTGGAACTGGCGGTCAACACCGGCACGCCGGCCATGTATGAAAATCTCGACCGCGTCAAATGGGACATGCTGGAGGAGTGGTCGCAAACCCGGCGTGCGCCGGCACATGCGCGCTGGATGCACGACGGCAGCGCCGCGGACAAGGGCCTGCTGTGACCCACGGCGGCCATGACTTGATTGCGGTCATCGACGTTGGCAAAACCAATACCAAGCTGAGCATCCTGGATGCTTGCACCGGCACACCCATCCAGGTTCTCCAACACGCCAACGTCACGGTGGCTGGCAGCGTCGGCGGATGCGCCATGCGGCAGCTGGACCTCGGCGGTACCGAACAGTGGCTGTTCGCCCAGCTTCGCGGTCTGGGCGCGCGAAACCGCATCAGCGCAATTCTGCCGGTGGCGCACGGCGCGGCCTGTGTGTTGCTGGATGCGCAGGGCCGGGTCATCGCCGCGCCGGATTACGAAGAGTCCTGCTTCCGCGAAACCGCAATCGAATACGACCGGCTGCGCAGCCCTTTTACTGAAACGCAGTCCCCGCGCCTGCCCGACGGCCTGAACGTAGGGGCGCAACTGCACTATCTGCAGACACGCTGTCCGGAGGCATTTGCGCAGGTGGCGCTGATACTGCCACTGCCGCAGTACTGGGCCTGGCGATTCAGTGGTGTGGCAGCGTGCGAGGTGAGTTCGCTGGGCGCACATTCGGATTTGTGGCAGCCGGCCCGCAGTTGTTTCTCGGGCTTGGTCGGGCGCTGCGGCTGGACGGATCTCTTTCCGCCGCTGCGCGAGGCCTCGGCAGTGCTGGGAACAGTGCAACCCGAGGTGCTGCAGGCCACTGGACTGCCGCCTGGTTGCCGCGTGTATTGCGGCGTGCATGATTCCAATGCCTCCTGGCTCGCACACCTGCGCGACGCCGAGCCGGGGGCCGACCTGACCGTGATTTCGAGCGGCACCTGGACGATTGCCATGAAGAATGGCGCGGACCTGGGCCGGCTGCGCGAAGAGCGCGACATGCTGGCCAACGTGGATGTGTTCGGCTCGCCCGTAGCGACCGCCCGCTTCATGGGCGGTCGGGAATACGCCCTGGTCGCCGGCAACGCAACGGCGGCGCCCACCTTTGCGGGCCTGCAGCGGGTGATCGACTCCGGTGCCATGGCGCTGCCCAGCTTTACCGATTCGGGCGGTCCCTATCCCGGCCGCCCCGGCCGGCTGGTGGGTGCAGAGAATCTTTCCGAGCGGGAACGCGCCGCGCTGGCAAGCATCTATGTGGCGCTGATGGTGGATGAACTGATCGGTTTGCTCGGGCCGTCGCGCAACATCATCGTGGACGGCCCGCTGGCGTCAAACCCGCTGTTTCCCGGCTTGCTGAAAGCGCTGCGGCCGGAAGCCGTCGTGGCGCTGAGTACGCTGGTTTCCGGGGCCGCCGCCGGCGCACTCGCGCTGGTGCTGGGCGACGCGACGCCCGCACGCGCGGAGGCCAACTACACGGTGGGCAAGGTGCGAATCGCCGGCCTCGCCGCGTATCGCGACGCATGGCGCAAACTGGTCACCGAACACGCGGAGGCAGCATGAGCAACATGGCGGGACTCGCGCAGCGCGCGATGGACGAAGGGCGTGGGGTGATGCGGCTGGCACCCAACTGGGTGCCGCGATCGTTCTGTGTGCCGGGGCGACGCATCAAGCTGCACCCGGACGACTACTATGTGCTGGGCGGCGCGCGTGGCGGCATCGACGAACGCTGGTTTGCTTCAACCACGCCCGCCGACAACGGCCCGCTGACCGGCCGGGACGAAGGCCTGAGTGCGATTGTGGCCGGCGACGCCGCCGGCGAAACCATCCTGCTGCGTGATGCCGTGGCCGAACTGGGTGCGGCCATCGTCGGCGAAAGGCTATGGCGCGACCACGGTGGCTGGCCGATGTTCTCCAAGTTCTTTGACAACCTGGCCGCGCTGCCGCTGCATATTCATCACCGCGACCAGCATGCTGCGCGTGTCGGCCAGGCCGGCAAACCGGAGGCGTATTACTTCCCGCCCCAGGTGAACAATCACGGCGGCAGGTTCCCGTACACCTTCTTCGGCCTGGTGCCGGGTACCACCCGCGAGCAGGTGCGCGAGGCGCTGGCCAATTTCGCCCGCGGCGACAACCGCATCAGCGCGCTGTCCGCAGCCTACCGGCTCGAGGTGGGAACGGGCTGGGACGTGCCGCCGGGCATCCTGCATGCGCCGGGCAGCCTGTGCACCTACGAACCGCAACGCGCTTCCGATGTCTTCGCCATGTTCGAATCGCTCACCGGTGAGCAGGTGGTCCCCGAGGAATTGCTGTGGAAGAACACGCCCGCCGACCAGGTAGGCAACCTCGACTACCTCATGGACGTGATCGACTGGGACGCCAATGTCGATCCCGATTTCAAGCGCAACCATTTCATGCTGCCGCGCCCGGTGCGTGAAGAAGCGGACATGCGGGCGGACGGCTATGTTGAAAAGTGGGTCTGCCACCGCTCGGAGGACTTCAGTGCCAAGGAGCTCACCGTGCTGCCCGGCCGGAGCACAACCATCCGCGATGCCGCGGCCTACGGCCTGATTGTCACCGAGGGCCACGGATCGCTGGGCGTGCATGCGGTCGAGTCGCCGACACTGATCCGCTACGGCCAGCCCACGCGCGATGAATTTTTTGTCAGTGAAGCGGCCGCCCGTGAAGGCGTCGAGATCCGCAACGGCAGCGCCTCGCAGCCGCTGGTGATGCTCAAGCATTTCGGCCCCGCCAACCCGGATCTGGTCTTGTGAGCTTGGCGCCGGGCAGGTCCCGCTACAACCGGATGCTGCTGGACATGCACATCCCGGATTGGGATGCCGCGTTTCTCTCGCAATACGATCCCGCGCAGGTGGTCGCTGCGCAGGCCGCGGCCGGTGCCGGATCGGTGATGGTGTATTGCCAGTCGCACCTGGGTCTTTGCTACTGGCCGGTGAAGCATGGCCGTGCCCATCCGGCGATGGGTGACCGCGACTGGCTCGCGGAATCGCTGGCAGCGTTGAAGCAGGCGGGGTGCGAAGCCTACGGCTACTACTCGGTGATATTCAACAATCAGGCGTTTCTTGAGCATCCCGACTGGCGCATCGAGCCGCGGCCGGCGTTGCCCGGCTGGGCCTTTCACGGCGACCGTTATGGGCAGGTGTGCCCGAACCATCCCGACTACCGGCGCTTTGTTGAAGCCCAGCTGACCGACCTGTTTTCGCGCTATCGCTTTGACGCCTTCTTTTTCGACATGACCTTCTGGCGCAGCGTGTGCACCTGCCCGTCCTGCCGTGCTCGCTTTCGCAGCGAAAGCCATGCGGACATCCCGGCGCGCATCGACTGGGCGGACAAGGTGTGGTGCGAATTTCAGACGGCGCGCGAACGCTGGTTGATCGAGTTCACCGGCTTTCTCAACGCCATCGCGCGCCGTCACGGCATCACCCGGGTGTATCACAACTTCGCGGTGGCCCTGTTCAACTGGAAGTTCGGCATGAGCACCGAACTCGGCCAGCACAACGACATCCTCGGCGGCGATTTTTACGGCGACATGGACGAACAGTTCCTCATCAGCCGCTACATGCTGAACCTGTCCGCGTCGCGCTCGATTGAGTTCATGACGAGCCGTTGCGTGCACCTGACCGACCACGTCAGCACCAAGCCCGAAGCGCAACTGCAGATGCAGGGCTTTGCGGCGCTGGCTTCCTCGGCAGCCTTTCGCCTCATTGATGCCATCGATCCGCTGGGAAGTGTTTGTGAGCCGGTCTACGCATTGCTGGGCCGCGTATTTGGCCGGCTCGCGCCATATCACCCCTGGCTGGGCGGCGAGCCGGTTGAGGACGTCGCCGTCTATCTCAGCGATGCTTCCAAAATGAATCTTGCCGAGAACGGCCGTGCGCACGATGAACCGGCTGCGCTTTCCATGCCGGTGCCGCACGTGGCGGCCGTGCGCGGCGTCGTGACGGCGCTTCGGGAACAGCACATCCCGGTGGGCGTGATTACCGCGCGGCAAATTGGCCGGCTGTCGGACTATCGGGTGGTAGTGCTGGCCGACGCTGTGCGCCTGTCCGAAGACGAGGCGGCGGCGTTTGCAAGCTACGTGGAAGGTGGCGGCCATCTGTACGTGAGCGGCAAAACCGCCAGCCATTCTCTGACAGGGCGCGCTGCAGTGAATCCGCTTGCGTCCTGCCTTGGTGTCACCCTGCGCGGCACGCTGCCGGGCAACACGTTCTACCTGAATCCGGCAGACGACGAATGGCGGCGACTGTGTGCGCCACAGCCCGCCGTTTGTGTCCATGAAGCCATCGAAGATATTGCCGCCTGTGCACCAGGCGTTGAAGTGCTCGGATCGGTCGGGCTTCCTTACGGCTACCCACACCCCGGGTCGCTGGATGACCATCATTGGGCCAGCATTCACAGCGCGCCCCCTGCGGCCATGGAGGAGCACCCGCGGCCCGCGGTTACACGGCATCGCCACGGGCAGGGCCGCGCCATCTACGCGGCTGCCGTGCTGGAGCGGGAGAAACATCATGTGGCCCGGCGTACGTTGCAGTGGCTGCTTGCCGGGCTGCTCGAAGGCGGGCCCGGTTTTCATGTCGACGCGCCGGCGCATGTGTGGTTCACGGTGTTTCACCAACCCGACCAGAAGCGCTACGTGCTGCATCTGCTGAACTACCCGGCCGATCTGCCACCGGCGCCTTTGCGCGACTTGAAGATCAGCGTCCGCAAGCGCGCCGGCATATCGTTTACGCGTTTGCTGCCGGTGCCTTTTGGTGTGGAACTACCGTTGGCGCACGACGCCACCCACGTGCGCGCCAGGCTGCCGGCGCTCGCCGACTACGCAATGCTCCTGCTGGAATACGGGCTGGCCTAGCCGGGTAACACAGCAGCACGCAAGGCCCAAACCCCAGCATTGACGGGCATCGCAGGCCAAAAATGCCCGGAAAGGCGCGCCAATGCTGGACTTTGGCCCCTGTGGCGCAGTGCGCCTGCCGATGCGCCGCGTTTACAACTGCACCTGCGTACCGAGCTCAATCACCCGGTTGGGCGGAATGCGATAGAACTCGGACGCGGCCGAGGCAATGTGCGACATGCCGATGAACAGGTTGCCGCGCCAGCGCGCGAGCTTTTGCTGCGGGTGGGCCACAATCGATTCGCGGCTGAAAAAGAACGAGGTCTGCATCAGGTCAAATTCGAGACCTTGCAAGGCGCAGTCTGCGAGCAGCTTCGGCACGTCGGGTGTTTCCTTGAAACCAAAGTGTCCCTTGATGCGCCAGAAGCCCTGGCCCAGATCCTCGATCCAGATGTAGTCCTCTTTCGGCACCACCGGGATGTCTTCGATCACCACCGTGAGCACCACCACGCGCTGGTGCAGCACATGGTTGTGCTTGAGGTTGTGCAGCAGTGAGCTGGGCACGCCGTCCGGGTTGGCGGTCATGAACACACCGGTGCCGCGTACGCGGTGCGGCGGGTCATCGCCGAGACTGCCGAGAAACGCTGCGACCGGAATGCTGGTTTCGCGATTGCGATCCAGCACCAGCGTGCGGCCGCGCTTCCAGGTGGTCATGATGGCGAACATGGCAAACCCCATGGCCAGTGGAAACCAGCCGCCTTCACGCAGCTTCACGCTGCTTGCAGAAAAGAAGGCCGCATCAATGAGCAGGAAAAACCCAGTGGCCATGACGCAAAGAGCCAGGTTGTACTGCCAGCCGTAGCGCACCACAAAGAAGGTCAGCAAGGTGGTGATGAGCATGGTGCCGGAGACCGCAAGTCCGTACGCAAACGTGAGGGTGGTGGACGAGCCGAAACCGATGGCTGCAGCGAGTACGCCCGCCAGCAGGATCCAGTTCACCACCGGCATATAAATCTGGCCGATCTCATGTTCAGACGTCTGCACGATGCGGCTGCGCGGCAAAAAGCCCAGCTGGATAGCCTGCTTGGTCATTGAGTAAGTGCCGGAGATCACCGCCTGCGAGGCGATGGCAGCGGCCACCGTGGATAACCCGACCATGGGATACAGCGCCCAGTCGGGGAACATCAGGAAGAACGGATTCTCCAGCGCCTTCGGGTTTTGGATGAGAAGCGCGCCTTGCCCAAAGTAGTTCAGCACCAGTGCCGGAAAAGCACAGGTAAACCAGGCGAGCCGGATCGGCTGCTTGCCGAAGTGGCCCATGTCCGCATAGAGCGCCTCGGCGCCGGTGACGGCGAGGAACACCGCGCCCAGCACCACAAAGGATCCGAAGCCGTGCTGGCTCAGGAAGCGCAATGCATGCGCCGGATGGATTGCCTCCAGCACCGCGGGGGCGGCGATGATGTTGGCCACGCCCGAGACCGCCAGCGTCAGGAACCACACCAGCATCACCGGACCGAACAGTGCGCCCACGGTCGCGGTGCCTTTTCGCTGGATCGCAAACAGCGCAATGATGATGACCACCGACATCGGCAGCACGTAGGGCTTCAGCAACGGCGTCGCGACCTCCAGTCCCTCCATCGCACCAAGCACCGTCACGGCCGGGGTGATGACGCTGTCGCCGTAGAACAGTGCCGCGCCGAACACCCCCATGAGTAGCAGCGCACCGCGCCATTGCGGATGGTCGCGGACGGACGCAGAGGCGAGCGCAAGCAGCGCCATGATGCCGCCCTCGCGCTCGTTGTCGGCGCGCATGATGAGCACCACGTACTTGAACGACACCACGATCATCAGCGACCAGAACAGCGCCGACAGTCCGCCCAGAATGTTTTCCGGCGTGAACGGAATGCCGAAGCCCGGATCGAAAATGGCCTTGATGGTGTAGAGCGGGCTAGTGCCGATGTCGCCGTACACCACACCCAGTGCTGCGAGGCCCAGGGCCGCCAGATTGCGTTTTGTTTCCGCTTCGGAATGCATTGCCGCCTCCGTGACAAAGAGGCCGCATTGTAGGAATGCATCGCAGTGCCGGCGCGCCGCGGCGGCGAATTTTACAAGTTCTTTATGCGCCGCCCGCAGCACTTGCGGTGATACTGTTCAGGCGTTCCGGCACCCGGCGTTATGCCAACATGCCCCACATGAACACATCACCCGATATCGACGAAGCTGCGGCCGCGTCGCCCGCTGCGCCAGAAGACTGGCGGGGTTACGCGTGGGCGGTAGCCGGCGTGGTGGCGGCGGCGCTGGTGTCCGCGCTGCTGCAGTCGCGCTTCGCGCTGGCCAACATCGTGATGCTGTTCCTGCTGGTGGTGGTCGGCGTCGCTTATCGCCACGGACGCGGGCCGGCTGTTCTTGCCGCCGTGCTGGGTGTGGCGGTATTCGATTTCTTTTTCGTGCCGCCGCAACTATCTTTTGCGGTCGCCGATGCGCAATACCTGGTGACCTTTGCGGTGATGCTGGGCACGGGCCTGGTCATCGCCCAGCTGACCTCGCGGCTGCGGCAGTCTGCGGGCGAGGCCATGGCACGGGAGCGCCGCGCCGCCGAGTTGTACGAACTGGCACGGGTGCTGTCCGGTGCGCTGGCCGAGTCGCAGGTGGTCGATGCGGCGCAAAATTTCTTCGCACGCTGCTTTGGTGCCGACATCGCGCTGTTGGCGCGATTGCCGGACGGGCGGCTCGCCGATCCACCCCTGCCATTGTCAGAAGCCGGCGCGCGGCTGGACATGAATGTCGCGCGCGCCGCCTTTGCCATGGAAAGCATGGACGCGGCCCCTGCGGTGTCGAGCATGGGCGTGCACTACCTGCCGCTGCGCGCGCCGATGCGCGTGCGCGGCGTGCTGGTGGTGGTGCCGCGCCGTGCCGGCCACCATGACGCCGGTCGGGCGGGGAGCGAAGACCTGCAGTACATGGCCACCGCCGCCGCACTGGCGGCCATTGCGCTGGAACGCGTGCACTTTGTGACCGTGGCGCGCGAGGCCACTGTGCAGATGGCGGGCGAACGGTTGCGCAATACGCTGCTCTCGGCGCTGTCGCACGACCTGCGTACGCCGCTCACCGCCATCCTTGGCTCGGCCGAGTCGCTGCGGCTGGGTGGCAACGCCCTGCCGGCCGGGCACCTCGCGCTGATCGAGGCCATCACCGACCAGGCCCGCCGCACCGGCGAACTGGTGGAGAACATTCTGGAGATGGCCAGGCTCGAATCGGGCACGCTGCAGGTGAAAAAGGAATGGCACTCGCTGGAGGAAATCATTGGCGCAGCCTTGGCGGCGCGCGCCACGCTGCTGGACACGCACGTGGTTAACGTTACGGTGCCCGCCGATATGCCGATGGTCCATTGCGATGCGCTGATGATCGAGCGTGTGCTGGTGAATCTGCTGGAGAACGCCGCCAAGTACACGCCGGCCGGCAGCCGCATCGATATCGCCGCCATGGTCGATTTCGGAGATGGTGCCGACGCGGGCGCAGTGCGCGTGAGCGTCACCGACAACGGCCCCGGAATCCGCGCCGGTAGCGAAGAAATCATCTTCGACAAGTTTGTGCGCGCCACACCCGCCGGCGCCGTTCCCGGCCTCGGCCTCGGGCTCGCCATCTGCCGCAGCATGGTCGAAGCCCACGGCGGCCGCATGCAGGCCGCCAACATGGCCACCGGCGGCGCGATGTTTTCGTTCACTCTGCCAGCCGGCACGCCGCCCGCCGTGCCGGATGAACCGGACGCCCTGGAATCGCCATGAGCAATATCCTGATCGTCGAAGACGAGGCGCAGATCCGCCGCTTTGTGCAGCATGCGCTGGCCACCGAGGGCTGGCAGGTGTTCGAGGCTGCCACACTGGAGCGTGCCATCGTCGAGGCGGGAACACGCAAACCGGATCTCGCGATTGTCGACCTCGGCCTGCCCGATGGCGACGGCACTGATTTCGTACGCGCGCTGCGCAGCTGGAGCGCCATTCCGGTGCTGGTGCTGTCTGCCCGCGGTGACGAGTCGCAGAAGATCGCCGCACTGGACGCAGGGGCCGACGATTACCTCACCAAACCGTTCGGCGTGGGCGAGATGCTGGCGCGCGTGCGGGCGCTGCTGCGGCGCACGATCCGCGCGGGCAGCGAGTCACCGCAGATTCGCATGGGTGCCGATGTGGAAGTGGACATCGAGGCGCGGCAGGTGTTGCGCGCGGGAGAACCTGTACATCTGACGCCGATTGAATTCCGGCTGCTCGCATGTCTCATTGCGAACGCCGGGCGGGTGATGACCTACCGACAGCTGGTGCGCGAGGTGTGGGGGCCGACCTTCGGCGAACAGGCGCACTACGCGCGCGTGTGCATGCAACACCTTCGGCAGAAACTGGAAGCGGACCCGGCGCGCCCGGTGTTCCTGCTCACCGAAGTGGGCGTGGGGTACCGGCTGGTTCTCTCGTAGCGTCCAAGGCAAAGACGCCAGCATTGGCGGGCATCACAGGCCCAAAATGCCCGGAGAGCCGCGCCAATGCCTGAGTTTGGTAAGTTGGTGATTCAACCGGGTTGTTGCGTTAGTCCACCTTGGCGCCTGAATCCTTGACCACTTTGGTCCACTTGGGAATTTCGGCTTTGAGCAACGCCGCAAATTCCTTCGGGCCGGTCTTGAGCTCGCCCGCGCTGGTACCTGCGAACTTCTCCTGCACATCCGGCATGGCCAGAATGCGGGTGATTTCCGTGCTCAGACGCTGGATGATGGGCTCGGGTGTTCCTGCCGGCGCGAGCATGCCGAACCACGTCACGGCTTCAAATCCCTTGTAGCCGGATTCGTGGAAGGTCGGTACGTCTGGGACCGAGGACGCGCGCGCGAGCGAGGTGATGGCCAGCGCCCGCACGTTCTTGCCTTTGATTTGCGGGATGCCGGTTTCGAGTGAGGCCACGAACACCTGCACGCGGCCGCCGATGAGGTCGGGGAACGCCGCCGCCGCGCCTTTGTAAGGCACGTGCATCATGTCGATGCCGGCCACACGTTTGAACATTTCTGCCGAGAGGTGGGCGACGGTTCCATTGCCCGACGTGGCAAACGAGACCTCACCCGGCTTGGCCCTGGCCGCTTTTACCAGGTCGGCGAGCGTTTTGTAGGGCGAGTCGGCAGCAACCAGATAAACAATCGGCACGGTGGTCACCAGCGTGACGGGAGCGAAGTCTTTCACCGGGTCATAGGGCACCTTGGCGTACAGCGCCGGAGAAATCGCCAGGTTGCTGGTTTGGCCCAGTACCAGCGTCAGTCCGTCCGGCGGTGCCTTGGCGGCGGCGCCCAGGCCGATGTTGCCACCTGCGCCGGCCACGTTGTCGATGACGATTTTCCAGCCGGGGATTTCGTTCATCTTGTTGCCGATGTGGCGGGCGATGATGTCAGTACCGCCGCCGGCGGGGAAAGGCACCACCAGGCGGATGGGCTTGGCCGGGTAGCCGGCCTGCGCGTGGGCGGAGCCGGCCGTCAGAGGCAGCAGGACGATGGCGGCGGCGGTGATCAGGCGGGCGAGGTTCATGACAGGGACTCCGTGGGCTGGGTGGAATTGTTGCCGGTTGGGCTGGAAGTGGTGATGGCATCGAGCAGGTTCTGCACCGCGGCCATCCCCATGTTGATGTAGGCGTCGCCGGTGACGCCGCCGATGTGCGGCGACAACAGAATGCCCGGCTCGGCGAGAAATGCGTGGTCTGTCGGAATCGGTTCGACCGCAAAGCTGTCGAGCCCGGCGCGAAACACCTGGCCGCTTTGCACCGCGGCCAGCAATGCGTCTTCGTCAATCAGTCCGCCGCGGGCGGTGTTGACCAGAATCACACCGCGCTTCATACGGGCCAGTGTGCCGGCGTTGATGAGCTGGCGGTTCTCGTCTGTGAGTGGGCAGTGCAGCGAGATCGCATCGCATTCGTGCCAGATAGTTTCCAGCGGCACGGCCTGCACATCCGGCACGTTGCCCGCATACGGATCGTGACCGATGACGCGCATGTCCATGGCCCGCGCAATGCGCGCCACCCGCCGGCCGATGGCCCCGAGGCCGATCAGCCCCAGCGAGCGCCCGGAGAGTTCGATGCTTTTGTGTGTGGCCTTGTCCCAGTGGCCGCCGCGCATGCGCGCGTCCAGCGGCACCACCGACTTTGCGCAGGCCAGCAGCAGCGCGATGGCGTGTTCGGCCACCGCGGCCGCATTGGCGCCGGCGGCGGCCCGCACCGCGATGCCGCGCTGGCGCGCAGCCGCCACATCGATGGTGTCAATGCCGCTGCCGTGTTTGGAAATAACCGCAAGTCCCGGCGCAGCCTCCATCATCGCGGCGGTGATCTTTCCGTAGCGCACGATGATGGCGATCGGATTGTGCTCACGACAGAGTGCAACCACCTCGTCGGCCTGAGGCGTCTTGCCGGCAAACACGACGCGGAATTCGGATAGTCCCGCCAGGGCCGGCGGCGCGAGGTCGGCGGCCGTCACGAGCACGGCGCGGCCGCGGGCGGAGGGCGGGATTGCCACGGTTGTCGTGCCCATCGGCCTAGGCCTCCATCGTGACGTCGGCATCGGCCAGCGCCTTGGGCAGCCAAGCAGGCGAGAGCTGAGTGCCGGCACGAATGCCCTCCAGCCGCGCGGTTTCGTCAGCCACCTTCTTGTGCGCGAGCGCGATGATTGCTTCAACCTTATCGCGCTCAACAAACGTCACGCCATCGGCATCGGCCACCACCAGGTCGCCCGGGTTGACGGGCGTGCCGCCGATGCTGGCGGGCCAGTTGACGCGGCCCGGTGCCTTCTTGGCCGGCCCGCAGGGATTGGTGCCCACGCTGAAGATCGGGTAGCCCATAGCGATCAATGCGTCGCAGTCGCGCACCGGACCATCGAGCACGAAGCCCGCAATGCCGCGCTTTTTCGCCAGGGTCACCATGATCTCGCCGATCAGCGCGCAGGTCTGGTCGCCCTTCGCGTCCACCACGATCACGTCACCCGGCTGGGCCAGCGCAATCGCGGCATGGATCATCAGGTTGTCGCCCGGGCGCACCTCGACCGTGACCGCGGGGCCCGCCAGCTTCATGGTCGGCGCCAGTGCGCGGATGCGGCTGTTCACCGTGCCACGTCGGCCGTTGACGTCAGCTAGGATCGCGGACTGGAAGCCGGACGCCGCCTCCACCAATGCTGGCGGCACGCGTGGGATGGTTTTGATGACATCGGGTTTGAGGGCGGAGCTCATGGGTTGTGCCTTCGCTTGATCGGTTGATTTGCAGACAGGTGACGTTTTAGACTCTCGTTTCGACCAATGCAATTGTGTTTCATACAATGAAACGATGAAGAACAGCCGCCCGCCTGCTTCCGGCAAACCCCGGTCCGCCAACAAGCTGGCCGGGCCACTGCCGTCCGCCGGGGCCGCCGACGCGGCAAACAGCGTGATCGCAGTCAGCCGCGCGCTGGCGGTACTGGACGCCTTTGCCAACGGCGAGCGCGATGTCGCACTGGGCGAACTGGCGCGTCGCACCGACCTGCACAAAACCACGGTACTGCGGCTCGCGCGCACGCTGGCGCAAAGCGGCTACATCGCCCAGACGGCGGGCGGCGGCTGGCGCCTGGGTCCGGCGGCTGGCTGGCTGGGTGCGCGTTATCACACCAGTTACGACCAGGCGGCGCTGATTGAGCCCGTCCTGCGCGAGCTCTCGCTGCAGTCCGGCGAAAGCGCCGCGCTGTATGTGCGCGAAGGCGACCGGCGCGTATGCATCGCCCGTGTCGACGGCAATCAGTCGATCCGCCACCACGCGCGCATGGGCGAGGCCATCACCCTGCAGCGGGGCGCTCCCGGCCGCGTGCTGTTGGCCTTCTCCGGTGAGCCGGGCGAGCCGTACAATGCCATTCGCCGCGCCGGCTATTTCGTCACCGCCGGCGAACGCGATCCGGAGGTGGCCAGCGTGGCGGCACCCGTGTTCGGTGTGAACAACACGCTGGTCGGTGCGGTATGCATCACGGGCCCGGTGGCCCGGTATTCGAAGACCGCCTACGAGCGTCACGCGCGCCTCCTGAAGAAAGCTGCGGGGCGCCTCGCATGGGAGATCGGCAGCGTGTCTGCACTGGAGCGCCAGCGACCCGCCTGATGTCGCGCAAACCACCGGCGACCCGTGCAGGTCTTTTGCGCCAGCGCAAAACGCGGGGCATGCAGGTGGCTAACATCAAGTCACCTCAACAGCACGCAAGCATTCACGGGCAGCATCATGCACGTCGTCAGCAGTGACTCCTCCTCCCCGATACTTCGGGCGATTGCCGATCGTCACAATATTTCCGGCAAGCGTCTGACCTGGCCGGGACCCAGCCCGGAGCAGATCGACCAGTTGTTCCTTGCCGCCGCCGCCGCGCCGGACCACGGGCTGAAAACGCCCTGGCGCTTCATCGTCATTCCGGCCGATAAGCGCGACCTGCTCGGAGAAGCCTTCGCAGCCGCACTGCAGGACCGCGATCCATCCGCCGGTGCAGACGAACTACAGGCCGCGCGTGACAAGGCACATCGCTCACCATTCCTCGTTGCGGTGATCGCGAGGCTCGTGCCGACCGAGGCGCACATCCACGAACTCGAGCGCATGGTGTCGGTGGGTGCCGCGGTGCAAAACGTATTGCTGGCTGCGACCGGCATGGGATTCGGCAGCGGTCTCGCCAGTGGCCGTGCCATGGCAACCGTGCACATTCGCAAGTTGTTTGAACTGCAGGAGGGTGAAGAGGCGGTGTGCTTCCTGCAAGTGGGCACCGTGTCGAAACCAAAACCGCCGCGCCAGCGGCTGGAACCGCGCGACTTCATTTCGCATCTCTGACCCAAACGGCGCATCGCCGTTTGCGCGGCGTCGCGCCGCTTCCCTTTTTTGACTGCCATCAACTGGCTGCCGCTGCCGTCGGCCCAAAACTCACGTTGATTGATTTTTCGCAAGCCTCTGGAATGTGAGGCGCCTAGATTGTGAGCATCAAGTCAAATTGGATGTACCAGAGGAGAAAGACATGAAGCTCACGAGACGCGAATTCCTGATGGCGTCGGCAGCATCGGCAACATGGATGATGGCAGGCAGCGGTTTTGCCGCCACACCGGTACACAGCGCATTGAAGCCACGCAAAGCCAAACCAAGCAGTCCGGCCAAAGGCGACTGGGTGGCCAGCACCTGCCAGGGCTGTACGCAATGGTGTGCCATCCAAATCTTTGTACAGAACGGCCGCGCCACACGGGTGCGCGGCAATCCGCTCTCCAAAACCAATCACGGTTATGTTTGCCCGCGTGGTCATCTGATCCCGCAGCAGGTGTACGACCCGGATCGCATCAAGGGACCGATGAAGCGCACCAACCCGGCCAAGGGCCGGGGTATCGATCCGAAATTCGTGCCGATCAGCTGGGACGAAGCGCTCGATACCGTCGCAGAAAAAATGATCGAACTGCGCAAGGCCGGCGAGGCGCAGAAACTCATGTACATGCGCGGCCGCTATTCGCCCACCTCCACCGACTTGCTGTACGGCACACTGCCGAAGATCTTCGGCACGCCGAACTACTTCTCGCACAGCGCCATCTGTGCCGAAGCTGAAAAGATGGGCCCCGGTCTGACACAGGGCTTCTTCGGCTACCGCGACTACGACCTCGACAAGACCAACTGCCTTGTGCTGTGGGGCACAGACCCGCTGGCATCGAACCGCATGGTGCCCAACACCATCCATCGCTTCCACGAGATCGTGGCGCGCGGCACTGTCATCGCCGTCGATCCGCGCTTGTCCAATGCCGCCGCCAAGGCGCACGAATGGCTGCCGCTCAATCCCGGCTCGGACGGCGCGCTGGCCGGTGCCATCGCCCACGTGCTTTTGGCGGAAGGGCTGTGGAACCGCGAATTTGTCGGCGACTTCAAGGACGGCAAGAACCAGTTCGTGGCCGGCAAGACCGTGGACGAAGCCGCGTTTGCCGAAAAGGAAACCTACGGCCTGGTGAAATGGTGGAACCTGGAATTGAAGGATCGCACCCCGGCCTTCGGTGAAAAGGAAACGCTGATCCCGGCCGACCAGATCGTGCGAGTTGCCCGCGCGATGGGCAAGGCCGCACCGAAGACGGTGGTGTGGATGGGACCAGGTGCGGCGATGCATCCGCGCGGAACGTACTCGGCCATGGCCGTGCACGCACTCAACGGCCTGCTGGGTTCCATCGACGTGGAGGGCGGCGTGTGGCAGAGCCCCAGCGGCCCGCCGCTCGGCAAGTTCCCCAGCGCCGACAAGTATGTGGATGAACTGGCCAAGACCAGCGGCAAGGGCAAGAAGCTCGACGGCCGCGGCGCCAAAGACATGCCCGCCATGATGAACGCCCAGCCGGGCACGGGCGTGGTCACCAACAACGTGGCCAACGGCATGCTCAAGGACCCGGGTGCGGTGAAGGTGTTCATATCGTCCTGGGCCAACTTCAATTTCTCGTGCACCGGTGCGGATCGCTGGGATAAGGTGATGGCGAAGGTGCCGTTCTTTGTGCACATGGTCACCAACGCGTCCGAAATGACGCAGTTCGCCGATATCGTGCTGCCCGCCACCTTCAATTCAGCTGAGGGCGTCTCGATCGTCACCAACATGGGCAACGGCCACGCCTACGCCTCCATCCAGCAGGGTGCGGTGAAGCGCCTGTGGGACGTGAAGCAGGAAGAAACCGAAGTGATGTGGCTGCTGGCCGAGAAGCTCAAGGCCAAGGGGTACGCCAACCTCCATGACTACTACGCCACCGAAGTCAAGGACCCGGAACCCGGAAAGACGCCGACCTCCGCGATGGAATTCAGTGAAATCGCCATGAAGATCACCAGCGCGCCGATCTGGATGGCGAAGGAACCCCTGAAGGGCGACGCGCCCATCAGCGGCTACGCCGACTTCAAGGCCAAAGGCATGTTCAGCGGCCCGAAGTACACC
>CAYSKY010000021.1:257-17031 GCA_964431425.1 uncultured Burkholderiales bacterium | reverse complement strand
GGTGTGGAACGTCGAGTTCAAACTGCCTGGAATCAAGGCGGAATTTGCCGCCGCGATCATCGCCCTCTACGGTGCCGGTGAAACCACTGGTACCTGGGGTGTTGCCATCGGACTGGATGCTGAAGTCGGCCAGCGTGCCTTTGACGCGGTAGGTGAGCGGCTTGTCGAGGTAGCCGGTCCAGGCAAAGCTGGACTGCTGCACCAGGCCGCGCGGATTGAAGCGCGCCACCAGTTCACGAATGTCGCGGCCGATGGGAAAGTAATCCGACAGGCTGGTGATCACCTTGAGGTCGATGTTGTTGCCGGTAATGACACCCGAAGCCTTGACGGGATCATTCTGGTTGAGCAGGGTGATCGAGAAATCCGCGGGCTTGGACGTCACCCCCTCGCGCGTGCGGAACTCGATGGCCTTGCTGGCGATCGAGAAGCCGCCTTCCCGCGCGGTGTACTCGATGCGCCCGCCAAGCCTTGAGAATTGCAGCGGGGCCACATCATCGGCCAGCTGCACACTGGCGTTGATGATGTTGGCATCGGCGGTGACCGCGCGCACCGGGTTGAACGCGGTCAGTGCGACATTGGGCGCGGGCGACGCCGGACTGGCGGTGTCGATATCGATCCAGGCCCGCAGGTTGGCCACACCGGAATGCAGGGCGTCGTGAAGCTTCAGGTGGCGCTTGATCTCGCCCAGATTGGCATCTGTGGCTTGAAGGTAAAGCGTGCCCGCCACCTGCCGGCGCGCGCCGTCGTTGCGCACGTTCAGGGCTCCGCGCAATTCAACACGTCGCGCGAGGTTGGCTGGCGGCGTGGCGACCATGCCGATCTGGTGGCCGTCGAGGCGCTTGCTGACCGTGAGCCCCACGCCGGTGAAGCGCAGGGTGTCATCGGGGCTCAGCTCGTCGCTCCAGGTCAGGGTGGCATCGAGGATGCTGGCCCCGGGTTGCTCCAGCAGCCATTCGAGCATGCGGCCGTCGTCCTCCCCATCCCGGGGGGCATTGACCGCGTGGCCGGCAAAGTAGATCAGGCCGTCGGCACCACGGCTGAGCGCCAGTTGCGGCCCGATCAGGCTGAATTCGGCAAAGCGGATCTGGCCTGCCAGCAGCGACCACCAGGACAGCGCGACGTCGAGTCGCGGCAGCCGCAATGCCTCGTCACCGGGTTTGCGTATCGTCGACGTGGTGGAGGCCGGCTCGCGGAACACTACATTTTCAAGCTCGACGGTCGGCCGGAAGCCGCTCCAGCGGCCGCGGATCGCATTGGCCGAAACATCCATGCCGCTGACGGTGGCCACGCGACTGATGATGTCGCCCTGGAATCGCTCGATATTGGGCAACACCCCGTATTTAACGGTGGCCACCACCAGCACCAGCAGCGCCGAAAGAACCACGCCCGTCCAGAACAGCGTCCGGGTGCAGAACTTGCCGAGATCGAAGACAAACTTTTTGATTTTTCTGCTTTCTGCAAAGCGACCAGCCCGGCACCGCAGGTGGCGGACAGTTTGATGCGACCGGCATCGCCGGTTCGGATCGCCATGCTATTTTAGCGGTGCCAAGTGCCAGTCGGACGACTTCTGGCCGACATCTCTCCAGTTTTCCATGCCTCCAGCCCCGGATTACCCGCCCTGCGCCCATTCCTTTGACGCCATGCTGGCACGTACGTTCCGTGCCTCGCGGTATGCCGAGCGCATGTGTGCCGCTCACCCTTCACTGATTGCCGAACTGCGCGAGAGTTCCGGCGGCCCGCTGTCGGCCGACGCCATGCGCGCCCGGCTCGGCCCCGCCGGCGCGGGCACCGATGCGGGCGACGAGGCCGCCGTTCATGCCGGGCTGCGGCGTTTGCGGCGCCTCGTCATGGTCCATATCATCCTGCGGGACGTCAATGGACTCGCCCCCCTGGCGGAGGTGCTGGACACGATCACCGCCCTGGCGGATGTCACGGTGCAGCAGGCGTGCGCATTTCACGCCCGTGCTGCGGGCCAGCGCCACGGCGTGACCGACCCGCAGGTACCCGAAGCGGGGCTGTTGGTGGTCGGCATGGGCAAGCTGGGCGGCGGGGAGCTGAATGTCTCGTCTGACATCGATCTCATTTTCGTGCACGAGGAAGACGGCGAAGCCAGTCCCAACCACTCCTGGCACGAGTTCCACGCCGACCTCGGCAAACGGCTCATTCGCGCGCTGGACCATGTCGATGAGAATGGGTTTGTATTTCGCGTGGACATGCGGCTGCGGCCCTTCGGCGCCAGTGGCCCGCTGGTCACCAGCCTGGCCTCGCTGGAAAATTATTTCATCACCCAGGCCAGGGCCTGGGAGCGCTACGCCTGGCTGAAGGGCCGCGCCCTCACAGGGCACCCGCAGACCGTCGCGGCACTGGGTGCGCTGGTGAAGCCGTTCGTGTACCGGCGCTATCACGACTACGCCGCCATTGAAGAAATGCGCGACCTGCACGGCCAGATCCGCGCCGAGGCCGCCAAGCGCAACCGGCTCGACGACATCAAGGTGGGGGTGGGTGGCATCCGCGAGGTGGAATTTGTGGCGCAATTGTTCCAACTGGTGCGCGGCGGGCGCGAACCAGCCCTGCAGACCCGCAGCACCCGCGAAGCGTTGAACCAGTTGCAGCGCGCCGGCATTCTGGAGCCGGACCGCGTGACGGCCCTGCAGCAGGCTTACAGGTTCCTGCGCACACTGGAACACCGCCTGCAATACCTGGACGACCAGCAAACACAGATGCTGCCCGGCGGCGAAGAGGACCGGCAGCGCATCGCCGAGGCCATGAATCTGCCCGACTGGCCCGCACTGATGTCAGCGCTCGGCAGCGAGCGCGATGTGGTGACCCGCGAATTCGAAGCCCTGTTCGCAGGTGCCGGCCGTTCGGTGCCCGCAGGGTCCGCGCCCTTCACGCACGCCGGCGACACAGCAGCATCCGGCGGTGCCCCGACCGGCCTGGCGGCGCGCTGCGCGGCGATCGCGGCGGCTGCCGATGCGGATGCGCGCGATGGCATCGTACGGCGCGTCGAAACATGGCTGGGCGCGGCGCGTACCCAGACGCTGCCGGCGAAGTCGCGGGCCCGGATGGAATCGCTGATTCCCCTCGCGCTTGCCGCCGCGCTGCGCCGGGATACCGGCACACGCACAGCGTTCCGGCTGTTCGATCTCATTGACGCCATCGACAAGCGTGAAACCTATCTTGCACTGCTGGTGGAATTCCCGCAGGTGCTGGACCGCGTCGCGCGCATCGCCGCCAGCAGTGCCTGGGCGGCCGAGTTTTTGCGCCGTCACCCGATCCTCATGGACGAACTGATCGAACGTCCCGCCGCCATGCGCCAGGGCGGCGGTCCCATCGACTGGCCGCAGGAACGCCAGGCCTTGCGCGCAGCCTGCGACACCGCACATGGTGATGTGGAAAAGCAGTACGAGTTGCTGCGCCACACCAAGCAGGTGATCACGCTGCGCCTGAACGTGGCAGATATCGAAGGCCGGCTGGGGGTAATGGCGCTGTCTGACGAGCTTACCGCGCTCGCCGACCTGCTCCTTGACACCGCACTGGTACTCGCCTGGCGCGTGCTCAACCCGGCGCTGGCGGCCGCCGACTGGACGCCGCCGCCCGGCTTTGCGGTGATTGGTTACGGCAAACTGGGCAGCAAGGAACTGGGATACGCTTCAGACCTCGACATCGTGTTCCTGTACGACGAGCAGCGGGTCGACGAGCCGTCGCGCTTTGCCAAGCTTGCGCAGCGGATCAACAGCTGGCTCAACACCATGACCGCCGGCGGTGTGTTGTATGAAACCGATCTGCGGTTGCGTCCGGATGGGGACGCGGGCCTGCTGGTGTCGAGCCTGCCCGCCTTCCGAGAGTACCAGCTCAAACGGGCGTGGACCTGGGAGCACCAGGCGCTGACCCGCGCCCGCTTCAGCGCGGGTGATGCCGCGCTCGCGTCACCGTTCGATGCCATCCGCGCCGACGTACTCTCCCTGCCACGCGACCGCGCTGCGCTGAAGGCGGAAATCATCGCCATGCGCGAAAAAATGCGCGCCGAGAAAAAGGATCGCGCCGATGCGATCGACCTGAAGCACACCCGCGGCGGCATCGTCGACGTGGAATTCATCGTGCAATACCTGATCCTCGCCTACTCGCATGAGCACCGCGAGTTCCTCGGCAACCTCGGCAACTTCGCGTTGCTCACTCGCGCCGCGGCGCTGGGCATTCTGGACGAGGAAATCGCGGCACAGGTCGGCAAGGCCTACCTGGCCTACCGCGAGCGACAACACCGCGCGCGCACCAACAACGAACTCAAAACATGGGTTGCGCCCGACGATCTGGCCGACGAGCGCCGCGCGGTGACGGCGGCGTGGCAAAGCTTGTTTGGCTGACGACAGGCGGCAATCTCCAGCACTGGCGCGCCTCTCCGGGCAAAAATGCCCTGAAAGCCGCACCAATGCTGGATCTACACGGATTAGTGCCGGGTAAAACTTCTAGCCGGTCACGCGCCCGGCGTTGACCAGCATCTCCTCGGCCGCTTTGCGCGTTGCCGCGGTAATGGTGATACCGCCCAACATGCGCGCGATCTCATCGATGCGCTGTTTGGGGGACAAGGATGAAATGCGGGTCGTGACCACACCGTCGCGCGCGGCCTTTTCAACCTGGAACTGATGCACTGCGCAAGCAGCGACCTGCGGCAAGTGGGTGACCGCCAGCACCTGATGGCGGCTGCCCAGCGATCGCAGCAGGCGCCCCACCACTTCTGCCACGCGGCCACCGATGCCGGCATCCACCTCGTCAAAAATCATGGTGCCCACGCCGCCACGCGCCGAGGACATCATCTGGATCGCGAGCGAAATGCGGGAAAGTTCACCCCCCGAAGCAATCCGTGCCAGCGGGCCCAGCGACTGCCCCTCATGGGCGGCGACCTGGAAATCGCAGGACTCCATGCCCAGGGCCGAAGGCTCGCGCGGTGCGAACTCGACGGCAAAACGGCCGCCCGCCATGGAAAGCTGCTGCAACGATTGCGTGATGGCTGACGCGAATTTCTTGGCGGCGGTCTGGCGTGACTTGGTCAATCGCTTTGCAGTCTCGGCAAACTGCGCCTGGGCGGCCTGTTCCTGCGCGATCAATTCGTCCAGTGACTGGCCGCCGCCAAGCGCCGAAAGCCGATCGCGCTTCTGCTGCAGATATTCCGGGATGCGCGTCGGCTCGATGCGGAACTTGCGGGCGATCTCCTGCACGTCGGCAATCTCGCGGTCGAGCTCCGCGAGCCGCGCCGGATCAAGGTCCAGACGGCGCAGGTAGTGCCGCAGGCTGGTAACGGCCTCGCGCAACTCCACGCCGGCGCTGTCGATGAGCTGGGCCGCTTCCTTCAGGGCTGGGTCGGTGTCCGCGGCTTCGCCCAGCTCACCCGCGAGCTCGTCGATACGCGACAGGATCGCGTTTTCGCTGTCATCGAGCGCATCGACTGACTTTTCGCTGGTGGCAATGAGGCCGGCGGCGTTGGCCAGACGGCGGTGATCCGCCAGCGTTTCGTCCCAGCGTGCCGGGGTGAAGTTGAGCTTTTCCAGCTCGCCGATCTGCCAGCTGAGATCTTCGAACTCACGGGCGATGGCGGCCTCGTTGGCTTCGCGCGCCGAGCGCATGTTGGCCAGTTGCGACCATGCGCCGTAGCTCTCGCGCACTTCGCCCAGCAGCACGGCGTGGCCGGCGAAATCATCCAGCAGCGCCATCTGCGCATCGCGCCTGAGCAGGGTCTGGTGCTCATGCTGGCCGTGAATGTCGATCAGGAGCGCGGCCAGGTCGCGCATCTGCGAAAGCGTCACCGAAGTGCCGTTGATGAACGACTTGGAACGTCCACCCGCATCCAGCACGCGCCGGAACAGGCACATGTTGCCGTCGTCGTCGGCCAGTTCGTTGTCGCGCAGCCAGGTGCGCGCGGCGGCATTGTCGCGCAGGTCGAATTCGGCTGTGATCTCGGCCTTGGGCTGCCCCACCCGCACCACGCTGCCCTCAGCACGGGCGCCCAGCGCCAGCGCCAGTGCATCGATCATGATGGACTTGCCGGCGCCGGTCTCGCCGGTGAGCGTGGTGAAGCCAGCCTCGAAATCCAGTTCGAGGCTGTCGACGATGACAAAGTCGCGGATGGTCAGGGAACGCAGCATGGTCTGGATGAAACGGAAAAACGCGGGCGGCGGTTGACTATGAGGTGCGCTCGTTCCAGTGCAGCTTGTTGCGCAGCATGGAAAAGTACGAGTAGCCGACGGGGTGCAACAGCTTGAGACGCTTCGGATGCGCGCGCACGGCGACCACGTCGTCATTGGCCGGGTCGAAATAGGCCTGCACGTCGAAATTCACGCGGCCGTTCTGTCCACGCAACAGCTTGATACGAACTTCGGACGTGGAGGCGATGGCGATGGGACGGTTGGACAGCGTATGGGGGGAAATCGGCACCAGCGAAATCGCCGGCAGACCCGGCTGCAGTATGGGGCCTCCGCTCGACAAGGCATAGGCCGTGGAGCCGGTCGGCGTGGCGATGATAAGGCCATCGGCGCGCGCAGAATAGACAAACTCGCTGTTCACCTCCACGGCAAACTCGATCATGGTGCCCATGGCACCCCGCGTGACGACCACATCATTGAGCGCCACGGCACGGAACACATGTTCGCCATCACGCAGCACCTCGCCTTCCAGCAGGATGCGCTCTTCGACGGTGTACTGGCCGTCGAGCAACTGCCCCAGTGATTCAGTGGTGGATTCGGCGGAGATGTCGGTCAGGAAGCCCAGGTGCCCCAGGTTGACACCCACCAGCGGAACACCGTGCCGCGCGACCACGCGGGCCACACCCAGCATGGTGCCGTCCCCGCCGACGGCGATGGCCAGATCGACGCCCTCGAGCAGGGCATCCAGCGGGTCCCGCGCAAAAACCGCATCCAGCGGTTCGCTGGCAAATCCGGCGGTGCGCTCGTCTGCACGCACCGCCAGCCCGCGAGACCGAAGCATGCGGATGATGGCATCCAGCGGCTCGCGTACGCCCTGGCCGTCGGGTTTCGCGACCAGCGCGACAGTGGAAAAGTGGGTAGACATTGCCGCCGATTAAAGCATATTGCCGGGGCAAAAATCGTCGGTCCCCACTTGTTTTTTCCGCCATGGGCCTTATCTCACATGGGCCTCCCGTGGCATTCATTCACCCAACATTTCCGGTTAAGATTGCAGCATGCTGTCCGACCGTGCCCAGACTCTCCTGAAGTTCCTCGTCGAACGCTATATCGCCGACGGCCAGCCGGTAGGCTCACGCGCTCTTTCCAAGTTTTCCGGCATGGAGCTGTCGCCCGCGTCCATCCGCAATGTGATGGCCGATCTGGAAGAGATGGGCTATATCGCCAGCCCGCACACCTCGGCCGGGCGCATCCCGACTCCGAAGGGTTACCGGCTGTTCGTCGATACCCTGCTGACCATCCAGCCCCTCGAAAAAATCGAGCGCGAGCAGCTGGAGCACAACCTGCGCCCCGACGATCCACGGCATGTGTTGGCGTCGGCCTCCCAGCTACTGTCCGACTTGACCCACTTCGCCGGCATCGTGATGACACCGCGGCGGCGCGGCGCGGCCCTGAAGCACGTGGAGTTCCTGCAACTGTCTGAGCGCCGGGTACTGCTGATCATGGTGGCGACCGATGGCGATGTGCAGAACCGCATCCTCGTCACCGACAAGGCCTACTCGCCTTCGCAATTGACCGAGGCGGCCAATTACATGAACACGCATTACGCCGGCTACGAATTTGACCAGCTCAAGGACAAAGTGAAGTTCGAACTGGCGCAGCTGCACCGCGATATCTCCACGCTCATGTCGGCGGTGGTGGACTCGCGTGGCCAGGGCTCCGACCAGTCGGCCGTGGTGCTGTCGGGCGAGCGCAACCTGCTCGATGTGGACGACATCTCATCCAACATGGGCAGCATCCGCAAGTTGTTCAGCGTGTTCGAACAGAAGACCCAACTGATGGAATTGCTGGACATGAGCCAGAGCGCGGAAGGCGTGAAAATTTTCATCGGCGGCGAATCGACGCTGGTGCCGCTGGACGAGTTTTCCGTCGTCACTGCGCCCTATGAGGTGGATGGTCGCATCGTCGGCACCGTCGGCGTGATCGGCCCCACACGCATGGCGTATGACCGCGTGATCCCCATCGTCGATGTCACGGCCAAGCTACTGTCTTCGGCGCTGTCGCAGCACTGAACCCGACGTACACACCGCCATATTTCCGGTTTGACGGGCCACCGCAAATCCGGTCGGCCAGGATGGCATATGGTTACCGGCAGCGGCGGCAGGATAAACTCGCACCCGCCGCGGCTGTTGTGTCCCGGCCCAACTGATCGCAAACCGAATGCCCAACCTCCCCGAACCCGACTACGCCCACGGCACGCAAAGCGCCACCGGCATCCTGCTGATCAACCTCGGTACGCCCGACGAGCCGTCGCCGGCCGCCGTGCGGCGCTACCTCAAGCAGTTTCTGTCCGATACGCGCGTGGTGGAGATCTGGAAGCCACTCTGGTGGCTGATCCTCAACGGCATCATCCTCAATGTGCGGCCGAAGAAGACGGCAAAGAAATACGAAGGCATCTGGATGAAGGAAGGCTCGCCGCTGCGGGTCTACACCGAAAGACAGGCGCAGATGCTGCGCGGCTACCTGGGTGAAAGGATCAAAGCCCCCATCCGCGTGGAGGCTGCCATGCGTTATGGCAATCCTTCGGTTGAGAACGCCATCGTCAAGCTCAAGGCCGCGCATTGCGACAACATCCTGGTCCTGCCGCTCTACCCCCAGTATGCCGCCAGTACCACGGCCTCCACCTTTGATGAACTGGGGCGCGTGCTGCTGCGTGTGCGCAATGTCCCGGGGATCCGCTTCGTGCGAAGCTTTCATGACCATCCGGCATACATTCGCGCGGTGGCGAAGAATGTGCAGGCGCAATGGAAATTGATCGGGCGCCCGGACTTCGCGCAGGACAAGCTGCTCATGACCTTTCACGGCCTGCCCCGCTTTCACCTGGATCGCGGCGACCCCTACCATTGCCAGTGCTACAAGTCGGCACGCCTGATTGCCACTGAACTGGGCCTGAGGGAAGGTGACTACGTGGTGACTTTCCAGTCGCGCTTCGGTAAAGCCGAGTGGTTGCAGCCCTACACGGACAAGACCCTGGAGAAACTGGGCGCCGCCGGTATCCGGCGGATTGATGTCATCTGCCCGGGTTTTTCAGCCGACTGCCTGGAAACGTTGGAAGAGATCGCTGACGAGGGACGCGAAACATTCCTGCACGCCGGTGGCCGGGAGTTTCAGTACATCCCCGTTGCCAACGATTCAGAGGCCTACGTGGCAGCGTTGACCGACGTCGTACAGGATCACCTTGCGGGCTGGGTAGAGGCAGGCTGGGACCGTTCGGCGGCTGAGGTGGCGAACCTGGAGTCCGCGCGGCGCGCCAGGGATACCGGCGCCACCCGCTAGCCAGCGACTGGGCCGTGATGCCCGAATCTCGGGCATTCCTGTCCTGACAGCATGGCGCGCATTCACGCCCGCCGCGGAGGGCAAAACTAGACGCCGATCAAAAAACAAAAAGCCGATGCCACTTTCGTGACACCGGCCTTTGATGCAAGTAACGGCGAAGAACGCGCGATTACTTGAGGTGCGAGGAGACCAGCTTGGTCATTTCGAACATCGAAACAACCTTCTTGCCACCGAACACAGCCTTGAGCTTTTCGTCGGCATTGATCATGCGCTTGTTGACTGCATCTTGCAGCTTGTTCTTCTTGATGTAGTCCCAGAGCTTCTTGGTAACTTCGGTACGCGGCATCGGGTTTGCACCGATCACGGCACCCAGAACCGAGCTGACAGTCATCGGCTTCATGAAAGCGGCATTCGGCTTGCGCTTGGCAGCGGGCTTCTTTGCGGCTGGCTTCTTTGCTGCGGGCTTCTTTGCGGCGGGCTTCTTGGCAGCGGGTTTCTTCGCTGCAGGTTTCTTAGCGGCGGGCTTCTTAGCCGCGGGCTTCTTCGCTGCGGGCTTCTTTGCAGCGGGTTTCTTTGCAGCCATGTAAATCCTCCAGTCTATTGTCGAAATTTCCGTAAGGCTTGCGGCGGAGAGTCTCTGTCACAGAGGGGAATCCGTACCACAGCCAAGAATATAGCGCATTATTTACGAGAATGTGCAACACCTCGTTGCATTCGCGCAACGTGATCGTGGGAGCGGAAGTTTCGCGTGCGCACCCCGGAAGGAATAACATTGCAGGTTTTTTGAAATGGCCATGCAAACCGGATCGTTGCTCGACACACTGCAGAATCACACTGCCTTCGACGACATGGAGTCGCAGCACCTGCGCGACACCATTGCGTTTGTATCCCGTCATACAGACGGTTGCTGGTGGCAGCGCAGCACGCTTGAAGGACACATTACCGCATCGGCCTGGGTGGTCGACACCGCACGCAGCCGCGCCTTGCTGCTGCATCACGCCAAGCTTGATCGCTGGCTGCAACCCGGCGGCCACGTCGATGACGAGGACGTCTCGGTCGCCGCCGCTGCACTGCGCGAAGCGCGTGAGGAGTCTGGCATCGCGGCCCTCTGCCTCGCCGGAGAATCGCTGCTTGACGTGGATGTCCACGGCATACCCGCGCGCGGCGGCGAGCCCGCCCATTTGCATTACGACCTGCGGTACCTCATCATCTCACCCGAGCGCGGATTGCAATTTTCCGACGAGTCCCTCGGCGCCAGGTGGCTGCCGGTTGCGACCATCACCCGCGCCAACTTTGATCCCGGCATCGTCCGCCTGGCCGAAAAATCACAACGACTGAACCGCACATGACCGCCCCCGACACCAGCATCGCAGACCTCCGCAGCGAATACAAAAAAGCCTCGCTGGATGAATCTGATTGCGCGGCAACGCCACTAGCCCAGTTCGACAAATGGTTCAAGGAAGCGCTGGGCGCCCAGTTGCCAGAACCCAACGCCATGACACTGGCGACCTGCGATACCGAGGCACGGCCATCGGCGCGCGTCGTGCTCATCAAGGGTTACGACGAGCGCGGCTTCGTGTTTTTCACGAACTACGACAGCCACAAGGCGCACGACCTGACGGCGAACAATCGCGCGGCACTGCTGTTTTTCTGGGCCGAACTCGAGCGGCAGATTCGCGTGCAGGGTCGCGTCGAAAAAATCAGCGCCGCCGATTCCGAACAATATTTTCGCAGCCGGCCGCTCGCCAGCCGCATCAGCGCCTGGGCCTCTCCGCAAAGCCAGGTAGTGCCATCACGCACCGCATTGGAGGCACGCGTGGCCGCCTTTGAAGCCGAGTACGGCGACAACCCGCCGCGTCCGCCACACTGGGGCGGCTACCGCGTGGTTCCACAGGTGATGGAATTCTGGCAGGGTCGCCGTGACCGCCTGCACGACCGCATCCAGTACCGGCTCAACAACGGCAGCTGGAAAATCGAACGGCTGGCGCCCTGACCTGCCAGGCGCCCGCCAGACGCGACCTACCGGCGGTAATAGTCCCGCAGACTTTGCAGGTAGTCCGGAATATTGGGATTGGCAAGCACGCGAGAGAGGTAAGTCGGGTCCTCCGCGACGGTCAGCGGGTTCAGATTGGTCTTTTCAAACGGCAGATTGAACCGGCATGCAAGCATGCGCCGTGCATCGTCTGTAGCATCGGCCGATGCCTGCAGGCCACACTGTGCGAGGTCTTTCGTCAGTTGCTCCCTGGAAACCACCTTGGCTGTGTAGGCTGGGTCAAACTGCAGCGCCCGTTGTAGCCGGGCGGCTATATCGCGCAGGCTCACGGCCGGCAATTGCGTCCCCTCGCAGCCCGGCACCACGGACTTTGACCTGCCGGCGGAAAATGAAGGCGTCGCTTCGCCGCCCCCGGCACCGGCCCGTGCCGCCGCCAGCAGTGTGCTGTCGCCATACAAGGGCGCGCCGCGCACCAGCACCAGCCGGACATGTTCTTCTGTTGCGGCAATGAGGTTCCGGTAGGCGTCCTGTTCCCGGCCATCAACGACCAGCAGGTCCGCCAGGTAGCCCTCCGATATCTGTCCCAAGCGCCCTTCCCAGCCCAGTGCCACGGCTGGATTCAACGTTGCCATTTCCACCAGTTCGCGATCGCTGAACAGGGCGGAAAGTTGGCGCCGGTTTACCAAGTCCGCCACCTTGAGTTCTCCAAGAACGGACTTGCTTCCCGAAGGCGCCCAGTCCGGCGCGAGGCTGATGAGCACGCCGGCGTTCTTGGCGGCGCGCACATTGGCGGTGCGCCCATAAAGCAAAAAGTTGGACAGGGGCGACCAGACCAGCCGGGCGCCCGCCGCCCCCATTTCCTTGAGTTGGGGCTCGGTCAGTCCGACGCCGTGAATCACCACAAGGTCCGGTCCCAGCAGTCCTTCTGCCTTGAGGGATCGAAACTCGTCAGCCATGCGTGACGACGTACCCTCGGCCAGATGCACGACGAGTTTGCCGCGCGCGTAGTCATCGACCAGCTTCTTCCACTCCTGCCGGTCCCGGCCGATGTCCACGTAAGAGAACGCCGGCTTGTTGCCCACGCGCGTTGTTTCAATGTTGCGTACCAGGCACTCTTCCGCCGCCCAGGGGCCGAAATAGCGCCCGCCCGCAGCAACCATCAATCTGCCGGGTGCGCCGGACCCGCCTCCCTGCAGGGAGGTGGTGCCGCCGGCCAGTGCCATGTATTCGCCCCACAACCCCATTTCCATGCCGAGTTCGTAGTACGGCGCGCGGCCCAGCACGACGTTGGGCGCGCTGATGCGCTTTGCATAGTCGTCATCGTAGTAGCGCCACTCGTAGCGGTCCTTGTATTTGCGCGAGAGCGGCATCAGTGGAAACGCTGCGTACTCGGGGTGATTGTGGATATCGATCAATCCCGGGTAGATCACGCCGCCAGTCTCGACAACCCGCGCCGCCGCTGCGGCCGGGGGGAGTGGTTGCCCGTCGCGCACGATCGCCGCGATGCGGCCGTCCTGCACCCAGATCCTCGCGTTCTCCAATACCTCGCGGGCAGCATTCATGGTGACCACCCGCCCGGACAGCAACAGTCCCGGATCCGTTTTTGCGACCGCCGCCGGCTCCCGGCTTGCTGGCGGTTGCGGCGTGCTGCAGGCCGCCAGCAGCGCAAGCAGCATTGTCGAGATGATCGTTTTCATCACTCCAAACCTCGTTGTGAACACGTTGCCGTGACATACGGCGAGTTGCCGAATCGCCGAATTGCGATAATCACATCTTATCGCCCCGGATCGTGACGTGACGACACCCCTCCAAACGGATTTGTTCGGTGACGAACTGCCCCCTCCTGCCGAACCGGCCACGGCGGCGGCGACTCCTGTACGCACCAAAGGTACCGCCGCCGGGACCAGCAGCGTGCCGGCGGCAACACCGGGTGCCGCGACTCTCGCCATCGCGACATCATTGCCGGCGGGTGTGTACCTTGGCACATCATCGTGGTCGTTCCCGGGCTGGAACGGCATTGTGTATGACGGCGAGTTCCGCGAGGCGCGGTTGTCCCGTCACGGCCTGCCGGCCTACGCCCGGCATCCGCTGCTCTCCACCGTCGGAATCGACCGCACGTTTTACGCACCGCTCGGCGAGCAGGAATTTGCACACTACGCGGCGCAGGTACCCGACGGGTTTCGCTTTCTGGTCAAGGCGCCGATGGCTGTCACCAGCCCCTATCTGCGCAACGATGACGGCACGTTCGCCGACAGCGTTCACTTCCTCGACCCAACATTCGCTATAGACAGTTTTATCGAACCCTGCCTTGCCGGCCTCGCGCAAAAGGCGGGACCGCTGGTGTTTCAGTTTCCGCCACAGGGCGGCGCGACCGTGCGCCGGCCCGATGCCTTCATCAACCGCCTTTATCGTTTCCTGAGAGACCTGCCGGCGCTGCCGGCTGGAACGCACTACGCCGTGGAGATCCGCGACCGGGAGTTGCTGACCGAGCGCTTTTTCAAATGCCTGCAGGCAACCGGCGTCCGTTTTTGCGTGGCCAGCCATGCACGCATGCCCTCGCCACGTGAGCAATTGTGCATGGCGGCCGGCGTGGACAATCCGGGTCCATTGATCGTGCGTTGGAGCCTGCACGCCGGGTTCAAGTACGAAGACGCCAAATCACGCTACTTTCCCTTCAACCGGATCGTGGACGAAGATCTCGATACCCGGGAGAGTCTGGCAAAAGCCTGCGTGGAAACGCTCGACAAAGGCTATCCAGTGTATGTAGTGGTCAACAACAAAGCCGAAGGCTCGGCCCCGCTGAGTATCGGTCGTCTCGCGCAACGCATCGCCGAGCTGCGCTTGAAAACGTCGCCGCCCTCCCCCACCTGAACGTCATGATCAAGGAAGTCACCAGACCGTTTGCCAAGGCGTGGCGCAAAGTACAGGCCATCGCGAACCCGCCCGCCGCCCCTCTCGACGAGGCATTGTGGCTGCGCGCGACCGCACCGTACCAGTTCGTCCAGCGCCTCACAGCGGAAGAAAACCGGCGCCTGCGACTGATCGCTTCCGACTTTCTGGCGCGCAAGCGCATCGAGGGCGCAGCCGGCCTTGAAATCACGGAACTGATGCGGGTACAAATCGCTGCCCAGGCGTGCATCCTCGTGCTCGAACTCGGCGTGGAAAGTTTTGATGGCTGGCGCGACATCGTGGTATATCCCGGCCAGTTTGTGCCGGAACGGGAAGTGATTGATGACGCCGGCGTGGTCCATACCACCCGCGACCCGTTGGCGGGTGAAGCCTGGCTCGGCGGCCCGGTCGTGCTTTCCTACGAAGACGTTGCCCGCACCGGGGACCCGGTGCATGGTGTTGAGGGCTACAACGTGGTGATACATGAGTTCGCCCACAAACTCGACATGCTCAACGGCGAACCCAATGGTTTCCCGCCGTTGCACAAGGGCATGAATCGCGATGCCTGGAAGCAGGCGTTCATGCAGGCTTACCTCGATTTCTGCCAGAAAGTGGATGCGGCCGATGCAGTGGCGCACCGGGACGGTGGCCGCGCTCTTGATGCACTGCCGCTGGACCCTTACGCCTCCGAAAGTCCGGCGGAATTCTTTGCCGTCATCTCGGAGGCGTTTTTTGAGCTGCCTGACATGGTCTCGATCGAGTACCCGGACGTGTATGAACAGCTCAAGTCCTACTACCGGCAGGACCCGGCGGCATCGCACCTGCTGCGATAGGCAGGGCAAGTGCAGGTTGCCTGCATGAGACAATCGGCGCTTTGACATCTTCCCGTACGCGCCTTGGCATTACGTGATCGGCTCCATCAGCGAGTGACCCGGTTCCTGCGAGACGAGGCGCAGGCGGGAACTCACAACCAGCAATTTGTGCTGGGACTCACCGGCATTCGCGCCCTGGCCGCGATGATGGTGTTGCTGCATCACTTGTTCGCCGTCGCCGGCCCGCGCATCATCTGGGTGAACTTCGGCGAGTTCTCCATCAAGGTGCATTTCCTGCTGACCTGCTCGTGGATGGGGGCCAATGTTTTTTTCGTGCTGTCCGGCTTCCTGCTGGCGCTCCCGTTCATTGCCCGTGCGCCAGCGCCGGTCACATTGAGCGCATCGCTTCAGTTCGTCAGGCGGCGGATACGCCGCGTGGTCCCCGCCTATTGGTTCCAGATAGCATGCCTGCTGGCGATTTCAACCGGGCTGGCCACATTGCCGGATTGGCGGATGGTCGTTTCGCACCTGTTGTTTCTGCAGAATTTCAGCGAGCAGTACGCGTATGCCTTGAATGGCGTCTACTGGACCCTGCCCACCGAGTTCGGCTTTTACCTGCTGCTGCCCGCGCTTGCCTGGGCAGCCTGGCGGATGCGTCGAGGCGATTGTCCTGGCTATGGCTTTGCCTGGTACTCGTCGGGTTATCGGTTGCATGGCGTTTCATCGCGTTCCAGGGAGTGGCCGACCAACCGGTCGGAAAACGCGTCTTTGCATTGATGCAGTTGCCCGGTTTGATTGACCACTTCGCCATCGGCATCCTGTTCGCATGGGGATTCGTTGAAGCCCAGCGGGCAGGCCGTCCCATCACCGGCCGACTGTCTGATGCACTGACCGTACTTGGACTGCTGGGCATGGTGATGGTGATGGCCCTGTTCGAGGTCATCTACGAGCAATATTGGGACGGCCACCCCTACCTTTTTGTCGGTTATTCACTGACCGCCCTGTGCATGGGGACTTTCATTGTTGGTACCGCAGGAGGGGGTCGGGTTTCACGAGCACTGTTTGGCAATCCGCTCGCGGTTGCGTTGGGCCTCATCAGCTACAGCCTCTATCTATGGCACTTCCCGGTGCTGTTGTGGATCAATCAACTTCTGGATTCTGCGGGTGTAAAAGGAGACCGGCTGTGGTGGCTGGTGGCGATTGCCATCCCCGCGTCCGTCATGTTGGCGGCGCTTTCCTATTGGTTCATTGAGCGGCCGTTCATATCGCGACGCCCGCGCGCAACACAGCCGGCCTGAACCCGTTGGCGGTCCCAATATGCAAAACGGCCCGCTGGCGCCAAATGCGCCAGCGGGCCGTCAATACGATTCGGTGCCGGAGAAAGAACCTACAGGTACAGCACGGCGGGGAAAACCGCGACCGCCAGCACAATCAGAATCCATTCCGCGTTCCAGCGCTTCAAATGCCCCGTGTAGTACAGGATGATGCACGCGATCGAGAAAACATAAAACAGCGCCAGTAACATGTAGTGCCCCTTAAATTGAACCGGGAGCGCCATGAACGCCCTCCCGCAGCCCGTAAATTACCATAGAAGCCCGCTCAAGGGCATG
>CAYSKY010000021.1:0-247 GCA_964431425.1 uncultured Burkholderiales bacterium | reverse complement strand
CGTCGGCTCAGACTGCATCCTCGTTGGTTTCACCGGTGCGGATGCGCACCACCTGGCTGACATCTGTTACGAATATCTTGCCATCCCCGATCTTGCCGGTTCGCGCTGCGGTAATGATGGCGTCGATGGCCTTGTCGACCATGGCCTCGGCCAGCACCACCTCGACCTTCACCTTGGGGAGGAAATCAACGGTGTATTCAGCGCCACGGTAAAGTTCCGTATGCCCCTTCTGGCGCCCAAAGCCCTT